>CANCVE010000019.1 GCA_947381435.1 Chitinophagaceae bacterium | reverse complement strand
CATTATTTTCAAATTTTAACCCCTTTTCTTAGACAAAAAAATACTTTTAACATTTCTGTTACATAATTCTAATAAATTCATATATTACTCGCATTTGTAATGGAGGGTAATTTCGTTAGTTACGTTAGTAAACTGACATAAAGTCTATTGTATATACAAATGTATCTCCAAACAAATGCTTATTTTGTTAATATTGGTTTAGATAACTTTCTAACTGATGGAAGCTCTATCAAATAAACAAAATATAGCTTTACACAGTAACATTTATGGCTTAGAGATTATTCAGTAATAAATAAATTTTAATCGATTATAAGGTAAAAAACATTGGCATAGTCTAAATAAAAAATAGAGGTCGAACAAAAGGAGGTAAATTGCAAGATTACTAAGAACATTCACTTCTTAGTAATTGCTTTCTGGTACAAGATTTAAAAGATCTTAAAAAAAAGCGGCTATTTCACCCTTGGTTTATTTCTAACAAGTTCTCTAATAAAATGATTAATGAATACATCGTCAAGGTCATTTTTGCAGATACGGATAATATATGTTACTACCACACTTTTTCTTGCTGCACTGTCAGTTTATACAATCATCAAATTAAAAAACCTGACAGACTCGTATGAACTAGTAAGTCATAGCAATCAAGTTACCCAATCACTTCAAAGCGTTTTAACTAGTATTATTCTGGCAGAGAGTAATAAAAGAGGATTTCTTTTATCCGGAGATTCGTTGCTCTTAATAAAAAGGGATTCAGCTTTACATAGTCTTTATAAAGAAAGTCAATTTCTTGGTCAATTAATAAGCGACAATCCAAGGCAAGTAAAAAACATGGGTGTACTAAATAATTTAATAGCTGAAAAAGTAGCAAGTATTTTACATAATCCATTACCATCTGAAGGGGCCATATTTAATAAAGAAACCAAATACAATACCCGTGAAGGTGTTTCTACTATGGAGAAAGTAACGAAACAAATAGACTTGATGATAGCAACCGAATCTACTTTGTTAGAATCCAGAACTGGCAATTCTAAACAACTTTCACTATTTACTTCACTATTTATGATTTCCTTTTTTATCGGAGCTTTATTAATTCTATGGACATCTTATTTAAAATTAACGAACGCTTTATTTGCGTCAAGTGGTTTGCAACAAAAACTTATTGTTCAGAATGAAGAAAAAGAAAAAAGGGCAGCTGAACTTGTAATTGCTAATATAATGCTTCAGCATGAAAGCTCAGAAAAAGAAAAGAGAGCCGCTGAACTAGTTATTGCCAACATAAAATTATTACATGAAAGTAACGAAAAAGAGAATCGTGCAGCAGAATTAGTAATCGCAAACATAAAGCTACAACAAGATAATAATGAAAAAGAATACCGGGCTGAGGAATTGATTGTTGCAAATAAAGAACTTGCTTTTCAGGTAAAAGAAAAAGAAAAAAGAGCAGCTGAACTAATAATTGCAAATAAGACTTTATTCTACGAAAGCAATGAAAAGGAAGACCGTGCTGCTGAATTGGTTATTGCAAATAAAGAGCTTGCTTTTCAGGTAGAAGAAAAAGAAAAAAGAGCAGCTGAATTAATTATCGCAAACAAAACTTTATTCTATGAAAGTAATGAGAAGGAAGACCGGGCAGCTGAATTGGTTATTGCAAATAAAGAACTTGCTTTTCAAGTAGAAGAAAAAGAAAATAGAGCAGCTGAATTAATTATCGCAAATAAAACTTTATTCTACGAAAGCAATGAGAAGGAAGACAGGGCAGCTGAATTGGTTATCGCAAATAAAGAACTTGCTTTTCAGGTAGAAGAAAAAGAATATAGAGCGGCAGAATTAATTATCGCAAATAAAACTTTATTCTATGAAAGTAATGAAAAGGAAGACCGTGCCGCTGAATTGATTATCGCAAATAAAGAACTTGCTTTTCAGATAGAAGAAAAAGAAAATAGAGCAGCTGAATTAATTATCGCAAACAAAACTTTATACTTTGAAAGCAGTGAAAAGGAAGATCGTGCAGCAGAGTTAATTATTGCAAACATGAAATTATTACAGGAAGGTAATGAAAAAGAAAACCGTGCAGCAGAATTGGTAATTGCGAATAAGAGATTATTACATGAGAGCATTGAAAAAGAAAACCGTGCGGCAGAACTAGTTATTGCAAATGAGAAGCTATTACACGAGAGTATTGAAAAAGAAAATCGTGCCGCTGAATTGGTAATTGCGAATAAAGAGCTTGCTTATCAGGTGGAAGAAAAAGAAAAAAGAGCGGAAGAATTAATTAGTACTAATAAAGAATTACAACTATTTGCACAGATAGCTAGCCATGATTTGCAAGAGCCATTGAGGAAAATACAGATTTTTACGTCTAGAATTAAGGAAAAGGATTTGCCAAATATTTCTGAATCAGGTAAGAAGCATTTTACAATAATTGAAGATGCAGCAGAGCGAATGCAAACATTAATTGAAGATTTGATTGCTTATGCCCAAACTAATAATGAGGAGCGATCATTTGGGGAAACAGACCTCACTGAAATCATTAACGACGTTACCGCAGACTTGTCTGAAATAATCATTGAAAAAGGGGCTATCATAGAAACGAGCAAACTATGTAGTGGCTATATTATCCCTTTTCAGTTTCGCCAGTTGATGACCAACTTAATATCTAATTCCCTTAAGTTTTCTAACCCTGAAATCCCCTGTCATATTATAATAACTAGTAGGATTGAGAATGGCAATCCAAACATTAGTAAGAAGCTATTAGCGAGAAAAAGGTATTGCCACATCTCCTTTTCTGACAATGGAATAGGCTTTGAAGCTATCTACAACGAAAAAATATTTGAAGTATTTCAACGCCTACATGGCAAAGGAATATATAAAGGCACAGGCATTGGTCTAGCTATTGTGAAAAAGATTATCGATAATCACAAAGGCATCATCACGGCTGTTGGCAAACCAAACGAAGGCGCCAAGTTTGATATTTATTTACCCACAAAATAAAAAAATGAGTAGCTATTACAAACCACTCAACATTCTGCTTGCAGATGATGATGAAAATGATCGGATGAATTTTAAAGAAGCACTTGAAGAGTCTAAAATGGAGACTTCGCTTATCTCTGTAAATGACGGTGTTGCATTAATGGAATACTTGCTTAAAGATGATACAGAACTACCTACTTTACTATTTCTGGATTTGAATATGCCTAGAAAAAGCGGCATGGAATGTTTGAAAGAAATAAAGAGTATAGCTAAGTTAAGAAACATTGTAATTGCTATCTACTCTACATCTTCCTCAGAAAAAGATATAGAGCAAACATTTTTTTGTGGGGCAAACGTATATATGAAGAAGCCAAATGATTTTGGGAAACTCAAAGAATTACTTAATAAAATAGTTACTTCGGTGAATGTTTACAGTGACCCTCCTTTTAACATCGCTAACTTTCTATTGAAAGTTTAGGCATTTAAATTCAAGCATATGTTTAAATTATCATAAGTAAAAGTATATTCAAAAAAAGAATATCATTTTACTATTTTAGAATTGAGTAGTTATAAAATTAATATTACTACTCAGGATATTTTTATCACAATCCAAGCGATGTTTCAAAATTAAAACAAGGACTAAGGTTCTAGTTTATGCAAGATTACTAAAATGGACAATTAATCCGTGAGCCTTTGAATTAAAACTCCTGAGTAATGAGGCATCTTTACGTAAATAACTTTAGACAAATATTCTACAAAAATTTAGTAGGAATTACAAAGACAGGAATGTGGGAATGCCTTATTATTTTTTCTGATATGCTTCCAATTAAGAAGTGATCAATACCTGTTCTTCCATGTGTTCCCACTACAATTAAATCTGCTCTCCACTTACTTGCAATAGCCAAAACTTCTTCTTCTGGCAATCCTTCTACTATAAAACTTTCTACAACATAATTTACATACATGTTATCAATTAATTCTTTATGCTTATCCTCAAAATTTTTCTTCCAACTTTTTTCAATTTGTAATTCAGCACTTGCATTTTCGTTAATTCCTATCCCCCCCATTCCCATAATGTCATTATTCATCATGATTACCGATTGTTCAACTACACTTACTAACGCAACTTCTGCATGAAGTTGTTCTACCAATTGTAATGCAGCTGAAGCCACTTTCCTAGATTCTGGTTCATCATCAATAGCGATTAGAATCCTCTGTATTTTTCTCATAAAAAAAATTTAGTAATTAATTAAGCAGTTTCTAGTACCATCATATTTTCTTTCTTAGTAAAATTTATCAATTCAATTTCACAGGCAATGTATATATCATCACTAACCATAAAACCACCAGTTTCTAAGGTTGCATTCCAAATAAGCCCAAAATCTGCTCTGTTAATGATACCTGAAATTGTAAATCCAGCTTTTTCATTTCCCCAAGGGTCTGTAACGATTCCACCAAATTCAACATCTAGCTTTACATCTTGTGTAATTCCTTTAATAGTCATTTCCCCCCACAATTCATAATTCTCATCTTCGTCTTTAGAGACCATAGTACTGGCAACAAAAGTTATTTGTTTATAGTGTTCAACATCAAAAAAGTCAATACTTTTCAAATGTTCATCACGTTTTTCATCACCCGTAGATAATGAAGCGGCATCAATCCAAATATCAATCTCTACCGAAGTAAAATCAGTTTCAAAGGTGTAAATACTCGCATCAAATATTTTAAAATTACCTTTTACATGGGCAATCATTAAATGCCTAACTTTAAACTCTATTGTACTATGAGACTGGTCGATTGACCATTTTGTTTCTTTTTTCATGACTATTCTTATTTTTAATGAACACAATAATTACTTTTTAAATGCTAACGCAATTTTTTTCCTTTGATTAATTTTATTTACTATTCTGTTAGTGAATCAATCATACTAATTTCAGTTTTCTCTCTTTTAATTTCTTGACGTAATAGTGCAAACAAACTCATATAAATATTTGCCAACCATACCACTGCAAAACCTGCTATTAAGTATCCTATCCTGTTATCCATGAGTAACTTAAACTTAGTAATCCAGATAAAGAATAGGGTGATATAGTGACTAAAGCAATACTCGCAAGTAAATAAGTAGAAAAATTTTCTTGAATACAGATTGCTACTACTATTACATTTTTTTGAACAATATTCTCTGGGTTCTCTAAATACTTCCTCTTGGGTTACAGTCCAACAAATACAAGCTATAGGAAGGGGCAATACAAAAAGCCATAGTAATTGAGTGGTGATGTCCATAAAAAATTTAAAACTTTAACCTATCGTACTCAATTCCTAATTCGTTAAGCACATTCCAAACACCAGGAGCATTCCAAGCAATTCTTCCTGCTTCATCTTTTTGATATAAGGAAGCTACTGTACCATTAAGTGTAACACGATTACCTATTACTTTTACCATAATGTTCTGTGAACTTAAAGACCAATTACGAGCAAGTGCCTTTTCTATTGCCTCTCTTTCTACTTCATCATCAGTTTCAGAGTTTATGGTAACATTATTTACCACTCCCCTCACGCCAATTTGTTTGCTAGCAGCTTCTTTTGCTGCCACTTTTTGGTAATTCCATTCTAATTCTCCTTCAAGCGTAACCCATCCATCCTCTACTTTTACTTTCATAGTATCATTGGGAATATCCCAATTCCATTTAAATGCGTTCAATACTTCATTAGCAATTTTATTATCATCAATGAAACAGGTATTTCCAAAGTCTACAACTATTTTTTCAACAACAGCTTTCACTCCAACAACTTTTTTTGTTGCCTCTTCAGCTTCAATTTTTTTAGAATAGTTGTTAACCGTTCCTGTGAGTGTTACAACACCGTCTTTACAGGTAACCCCAATTTCAGCAGCGTTTAAAAGTGGCTCCCACTTGATTGCTTCCTGAACATCCCTTTGTAACTCTTCGTTATTTTTCATTTTATCTTAATTTAATTTCACTTTTAAATAATTGTTTCTTTTAGTATTGAAAGAAGCAATAAAATAGAGTTTTACTCCAAGTATCTTCTTAGTACCCATGCAATAGTTTCATGTTGTTTTAAAAGACCAATTAAGAAATCGGCAGTACCAGAGTCATTACCTTTATTAGTACTTTCTTCAATATCTTTTCTTAATTGTATAATGATCGTTTCGTGGTCAACACTTAGAATCTTTATCATTTCTTTTTTTTCAGGGTAAGTATTTGGCGATTCCCGAAGTCGGGCAATAGCTAAAAATTCTCCCATAGTTCCAATTGCTTTACCTCCAAGTTTACCAATGCGTTCTGCAACGCTGTCAATAATTTCCTCCAATTGTATATACTCACCTTCAAACAGTTTATGTATCTCCATAAAACTTTCTCCAGAAACATTCCAATGAAAGTTCCTCGTTTTGGTATATAATACTACTTCGTCTGCTAAAAGGGGTGAAAGAATTGCAATACTATGAAGCAAGTGTTTACCGTTTATTCCAATATCTGGTGTCATTTTATTAATTTATTCGTGATTAATTAGTTATCCTGGAAAACTCCAATAGTCATATACTCTATCCCAATGAATGTTGGTATCCGGCCAATGATCCAAATCAAAACCTGGAGCATTTTCTACTTCTTCTTTAGTTTTTTTAAAAACAAATAAATGCTTGTCAGGCTCAACCAAAAGGAGTTCAAATGGTATAGCAAGATACTTGGTGCCAATGCCTAAGAACCCTCCAAATTCAATGATATAGTAATTGATTTTTCCAGATATTACATCAATCATAATGTCTTTTATCAGTCCGATATGCTCTTCATTTTGATTATGCACGTGGTCGCCAATTATAGACGATGCTGTTAGATACTTCAATGGGCGATTAGGCTCTTTTCCTTCATGATTTACACCTGTAAGGTTGTCCTCGGTTAGTCTGTTCATTATTGTTTATTTATGTTATTAATTATTATGCAAAGCTCTAGAGTTACTTTTTTGTTTTATTACATAATCGCTCAAAAAGTTTACACGATTCAATGTTTTCTAGAAATTGATTATGTGCTATTTACAGCTTGAATGTTAGCCCTACTTTTCCACCAGAGATTGTATTTCCACCCCCAAATTCTAAGTTAATTCCGAACTTTCGTGTGAAATAATATCTACTGCCAACTTGTAGACCTAAACCTAGACCCGAACTATGGCTACCGTAATATCCTGCATCTGGAGATGACCAATTATAAAACCCTAAATTCAGTCCAGCATAAAAATCTACATTTGAGGGTAGCAGTAAAACACTGTTAAAATGATAATTTGCATTTGCAGCTAATCCCGTTATGCTTCTTCGATAATTATTCTGTCCCCATCTCTCATCATAAGAACGAATAGATAGTTCGCCACCAATACTTAAATTTCGTAATGCACCATAATCAAAACCTAGATATACTGGTATTCCATAATCTGAGAGACCTACCCCAACATTTAACTGTGCTTGCCCAATTGGCATTGTTCCTTAACTGAAAGAAGTTTTGTAGACTAAACACAAAACAAATAGTAAATAACTTTTTTTCATAACTTCAATTTTAAGCTAATAGGTTGCACATTAAATCAAAACACTCTCACGGTTTTTCTTTAATTCTTCTATTACTATGAATAACAAAAAAGTTGAAATATTAGAAACGTCGATGAATTTCTTCCCGTAAAGGGTAAGTAATACTTTTTTAGTCAACCATATATCTATTATGAATCAACTATTTTTTATTGATGTAAAGGTGAAGTGCTTTGAGTTTTTAAATACTATACAATTCGTTAGATTATTTATAGGATTTCATGATTTTAAGATCTTTTAGGTTTTTTCATTTTCATTCCTCTAAAAAACAGCGGAGTAACGCCGGTTTCCCTCTTAAATTGAGTACACAAATGTGGTACACTTGAATAATTTAACTTAAACGCTATATGAACAAGAGTCAAATCTTCATAAAGTAATAGTTCCTTCACTTTTTCAATTTTATGCGATATAATGTATCTCTCAACCGTAATACCTGTGCTCTCCATAAAAAGCAATGCAAGCTTTTGGTAACTTGCATTCAACTTACTACTTATATATACCGAATGGCTTTGCTTAGGTAAATCTTCGTCATAGTGTATCATTTCTACGATAACTTTTTTCATTTTGTCCACTATTACTGCCTTTTTATCTTCCATTAGCTCTAGTCCATACCCTAAGAGCGCAGTACCAAAGGCATTTCGTTCGGCTATAGTCATTGTTACATCTAAATCTACCTCTCCTAAATCAATGTAATTATATTTTATATTAAGAACCTCAAGTTGCTGTTTTACAATCATCTTGCAACGGATGCACACCATATATTTTATAAATAACTTCATTTTTATCAGTTTCTTGCAACCTAGTTTATTTACTGTTATAAATCTAAATTAATATTTGAATCTATTGTATCATTATTTAATGAAAACCTTCTTCCATTTTAATCAAATAATTTTGCTGCCATCTTTTTATCATGACCATAAATATCTTCTCTAAAGTTCAGTAGACCATTTTCATCTACCCAAGCTGTAAAGTATTTTATTATAACTAGTACAAGCGGCTTTGCATCAACCCATTTCTCTGTCGGCTGATTCATTAATGATTGTATGGAATCAGCAGTATAAGCTGTTTGCCTTCTCAAAAGAAAACTTGCCAACCTAGTTGGATTTCCTATTCGGATACAACCATGACTAAATGATCGCTTTGAATCTAAAAACACATCTTTAAATGGTGTATCATGGAGGTATATATTGTATTTATTAGGAAACAAAAATTTAACCCTTCCCAACGCATTGTTCAAGCCAGGCTTTTGCCTCACCTCAGGTATCAGCCCATTAAATTTTGTAATCTCCATATTATTTTTCTTCAAATAATTCATGTTTATCTTCATGGCAGGCATCACTTCATTTTTGGTAATACTATTAGGTACATTCCAATATGGGCTAAAAACTATATACCGAATGTTTCCACTGAAAATTACAGTATTATGAGCCGCTGTCCCTACCACAACTGGCATGCTAAAGCTATATTTTCCAGCATCGTACACACTTAACTTATAATCAGGAATATTTACTACTACCCTATCTACTTTTTCAGTATAGGGGGGCATCCATCTTGCCCTTTCCATATTTATTAGTATTCTTTTTATCATATCATCGTACGTAATATTTAGTTTTTCAATCGTCTTGAGAGTAATTTTACCATTTTCTACTAACCCAAATCTTTTTTGATATTGTTTTAAAACTATCACTAAAGTCGTGTCAAAAAGTATTGAAGTATCACGTTTATTATAATCGCCTAATAGAAAAAGTCTATTCTTGATATTTGAAATAATCACATTTTCATCTCCTTTCCTAAACTGTTTTCCAGTCGGAATTGGAAGCCAATTACCTTCCTTTTTTAGTAGTGTATACTTCACAAGATATTTTTCTAAGAGCCTATATTGTTTGTTAAGCGGCTCATATTCGTTCAGAGGCTTTTCCACCCCATCTATCAATGTGTCTAAAAGTCTAGCAATATTTAACCTTTTTCTAGGAATAAACCAACCCAAATCCTGCGCATTTATGTTACTACCCCGATAAACTTTTGAAGCATAACGAAAAAATTGTCCAGTAAACTGCATCTCTTCCATCAACGAAATACTATCATTGATTACCTTTTTTGCATGTTCATTATTGGCTAGCCACTCATACTGTTTTTGCAATGCCTCATTATAAAGTGAGCTATCATTGAGATTATTTATAAGACTTTCCTGAAGATTAAAGAAACTATGTGCTTGTTCAGTCATTCCATTGGCATCAAACCATGCAAATTCAAAGTTTCTTTGTTCATAGAATTGAAAAAACTGATCTCTAAATTTCTTTAATGAATTCTGACTTTCAATAAAATTTTCTAAATGAACACTATCCAAAAACCTATTATTGAAAGATGTTTTATCATCAATACTATTATCCCTGTAAGGTGCTTTATGATTCTTCGAATTGCAGCTAATGAAAAATAAAGTAATACATAAAATGAGAACATTAATAATAATTTTAACCGGAATGACCTCTATCGATGTAAGTTTCATAATAATACTTCCGTTATTTAGTTCAAAAGCATCATCAAATGAACGTTGAAACAGAAGGATACAAAGTTGATTGATTGGGCATGCAGAAACATTATACAATTAATAGAATTAATTATAAGATTCTAAGGTCTTGAAAGAGGAGAGGTACTATAATAGAATTATTATTGAGTGGCTGCTGTTTTCATTCTGACAAAAAGGCTAATATAAGTTGAATAAATAAAGAGAGCTGCCAAGCAAAATTGCATCGTATTTGACAACTCTCATTAATTCTAAATTTTAAAGTAACTAACACTAATTACTCTTCGTTCCTAAACACCACCACATTATCAAAAACATCAACCAAAACTGGTTTGGATTTGTCAATGCTACCACCCAATATTTTTTTACTTAATTGATTGATTATTTCCTTTTGAATCAATCTCTTCAAAGGTCTAGCCCCAAACTGAGGATCGTAGCCATTCTCTGCAAGATATTCCAATAGATAATCAGTAAACGCTAAGGTTATACCATTCTTTGCAACTAATGTTTTCAATCCTTCCAACTGAATCTTGATGATTCCCTTTATTTCCTTCTTCATCAAAGGTTGAAACATGATTACTTCATCAATCCTATTCAAGAACTCGGGGCGGATAGTCTGTTTCAATAGATTTATTACTTCCACCTTCGTCCTTTCCACAACCTCTTCTCTGTTCTCTTCAGTTACATTTTCAAAAGCATCCTGAATTACTGTGCTACCCATATTGCTGGTCATGATAATAATGGTGTTCTTAAAGTTCACCACACGACCTTTATTATCCGTTAACCGACCATCATCTAACACTTGAAGCAATACATTATATACATCAGGATGCGCTTTTTCTATCTCATCCAATAGCACAACACTATAAGGTTTTCTACGAACGGCTTCGGTTAATTGTCCGCCTTCATCATAACCCACATATCCCGGAGGCGCACCCACCAAACGACTTACCGTATGCTTTTCCTGATACTCGCTCATATCAATACGAGTCATCATGTTCTCATCATCAAACAAATAATCGGCAAGCGCTTTAGCCAATTCTGTTTTACCAACACCAGTTGTTCCTAAGAAAATAAAGGAACCGATAGGCTTTTTAGGGTCTTGCAATCCTGCCCTACTTCTACGGATGGCATCGGCAACAGCGGTAATGGCTTCTTCCTGTCCAACTACTTTTTTGTGCAATTCATCTTCTAGGTTCAATAGCTTTTCACGTTCACTTTGCAACATCTTACTCAAAGGAATACCCGTTGCCTTAGCCACTGCTTCTGCAATATCTTCTGCATCAACTTCTTCTTTAAGCAAACGTTTTTCGCTCATCTTATCCAAATCGGCTGTGGTATCTTCAATTAGTTTTTCCTGTGCTTTAATCTTGCCATAACGTATCTCAGCCACCTTTCCAAAGTCGCCATCACGTTCGGCACGTTCCGCTTCAATCTTCAACTCATCAATTTCGGCTTTAGCATTTTGAATCTTATCAACTATCTCCCTTTCTTGTTTCCACTTTGCTTTCAACGTATCTCTTTCTACACTTAATAAAGATATTTGAAGCGATAATTCTTTCAATTTATCTGCATCATTCTCCCTTTTAATGGCTTCCCTTTCAATCTCCAATTGTCTGATACTTCTTTCAAGCTTGTCCAATTCCTCGGGCATACTGTTCATTTCCAACCGAAGCTTGGCGGCACTTTCATCTATTAAATCTATTGCCTTATCTGGCAAGAAGCGATCAGTAATATAGCGATGCGATAATTCAACTGCTGCAATAATAGCTTCATCTTTTATCTGTATATGGTGGTGACTTTCATATTTATCCTTTATCCCACGAAGAATACTAACCGCATCTTCTACAGATGGTTCATCTACCAAAACCCGTTGAAAACGACGTTCTAATGCCTTATCTTTTTCAAAGTATTTCTGGTATTCATTCAAAGTAGTTGCACCAACAGCCCTCAATTCACCTCTTGCCAAAGCAGGTTTCAAGATATTGGCAGCATCCATTGCGCCTTCTCCACCACCAGCACCAATCAGCGTATGTATCTCATCGATGAATAAAATAATGTCTCCATCACTTTCACCCACTTCTTTTACAACAGCTTTTAACCTTTCTTCAAACTCTCCCTTGTACTTAGCACCTGCAATGAGCAAGCCCATATCAAGTGCGAAGATTACTTTACTCTTCAAGTTTTCAGGCACATCGCCATTCACAATTCGCATGGCCAATCCTTCTGCAATGGCTGTTTTACCAACGCCAGGTTCACCAACCAAGATGGGATTATTTTTACTTCTTCTAGTCAATATATGCAGCGTGCGTCTTATCTCTTCATCACGCCCAATTACAGGATCAAGCTTGCCTTGGCGTGCCAAGTCATTCAAATTCTTTGCATATTTCTGCAAGGCATTGTATTGATTAGAACTTGTTTGAGAATTAACCGTACTACCCTTTCTCAAATCCGTAATGGCAGCAATCAATCCTTTTTCAGTTAGTCCAGCATCTTTTAGCAATTTCCCAGTATCATCATTCACTTGCAATAACCCAAGCAAAAGATGTTCTACACTTACAAATTCATCCTTAAACTTACCGATAGAAGCTGTGGCTTTTAAGAATACGTTATTCAAATCCCTACCCATTGTGGTGGCAGGTTCAACGCCATTTGCCTTTGGCAATCGCTTGAGGCTTTCTTCTAATTTAGATTGGATAAGAATAGTATTGACTGAATTTTTCTTTAAAAGATAGTCGATAGAACTGTCCTCATCCTTCAATAATGCTTTCAATAAATGATTCGTTTCTATGTTAGGATTACCATTATTAAATGCCAACTGTTGAGCGGCACCAATGGTTTCCTGCGCTTTGATGGTATAATTATTCAAATTCATATTCTTTCCCTAAACGGGTATTTATTATTTTTCAAAATGAAGTTCGCCCTTATCTAGTTCGATTTTATGACTTATGTTATAAATTCAACTTTTAACAATAAAAAAGACTATCTGCATATTAGCATGATAGTCTCTCTTTTTAACGTATAACTTAATACTTATTACCTACAAACTCTTACCTATTCATCAACCATTCTTTCAAGGCTTCAAAGCTTGGCTCCATCAAGATGCTTTGCTTTTGTTGATCCAATAAGTACTTCACTTCTTCCGGAATGGCAACCTCAGTTCCTATTGCTTCTTCCACCGTATCAGGGAATTTTACTGGATGTGCAGTTTCCAATATGATTCCTTTTTCAAGAGACTTGCCATCTCCCTTCAAGTACTGTTCCAAAGCATAAAAAGCCACTGCTCCATGCGGATCGAGGGTATAATTATGCTCCTTATAAACTCTTTTTATAGTATCAACTGTTATTTCGTCAGAAATACTAACACTGCTAAACATTGATTTTAGAGAGTCAAACTGCTGATGGAACAACTCAATAATTCGTATAAAATTGCTAGGATTTCCTACATCCATCGCATTCGAAACTGTTGCTATTGCTGGCTTTGGAAGATATTTAGCAGTTTGCATGTATTCAGGCACCACATCATTTGCATTGCAGGCAGCAAGGAAATGTTTTACAGGCAAACCAGAGATATTTGCAATAACTCCAGCACAGATATTGCCAAAATTTCCGCTCGGAACGCAAATAACTGGCGGCTCGTCATGTTGCCATTGCTGATAAGCCAAAAAGTAATACAACTGCTGAGGCAACCAACGCGCCACATTGATTGAATTTGCAGAAGTAAGGGATAGTTTATTGTTTAAATCCTTGTCAGCAAACACCTGTTTCACCATCGCCTGACAATCATCGAATGTCCCGTTTATCTCAATGGCTTTTATATTTTTGCCCAAGGTGGTCAGTTGCAATTCCTGAATCTTACTAACCTTTCCCGAAGGATATAAAATAACCACATCGATACCATCTACACCCAAAAAACCATTGGCAACAGCACCACCGGTATCGCCAGAAGTAGCCACTAAAACAGTAGTATGATGATAGGCATTGCGATTGAAATAACCCAAACAACGGCTCATAAACCTCGCACCCACATCCTTAAAGGCAAGTGTTGGCCCATGGAAAAGCTCTAAAGAAGAAATGTTAGTTGTAATAGGAATCAGCGGAAACTCGAAATTGATGGTTTCATTGATAATCTGCTGCAACACGTCGGTTGGCAAACTATCACCCACATAAGGTTTCATTACTGTAAATCCAATCTCTTCCTTACTTAGGTTTTTAATGTTCTTTATAAAACCCTTTGGAAGCGTAGGTACTTTCTCAGGAAAATATAACCCCTTATCAGGTGCTTGCCCTCTTAGAGCAGCTTCTCCAAAAGTTACTTTAGGGGATTGATTGTTGAGACTATAATAATTCATAAAATCAGTTGTAGAACTTTTAGTTCTTTTGTTTTATCTGTTTACTTTTAAACTCTTCCATTGCCTTATGCACAAATTCCAAATATTTTTCTTTATCAGTCAAATATTGTTCAGATAGTTTCTCCCTTACCTCACTCATATATTCAACCGCATGAAAATTTTTATCTATTTTATTATTCTGTATCTGCATAAGTTACTTCTTTAGGTGTTCTGATATCAATAGTTGAATGACCAAATTTACGATTGATTGTGTTATACTGCTTTATTCTGAAAAAGTTAACCATGTGTTTAAAGTTCCAACTTACCAAACTATCAACATTCAAAACTGAAGAAATAGCTATATGCTGTGTATCAGAAAGAAATTTAGGAGTCAAAGCTCCCTCTTAAACATACTTTTCAGCAAGTTCCAATTGCTCTTGATTGATATTGACTAATTCAATGAACTCAATTGGAATTGTATCAAGTAAATCTCTAACCTTTAAAGGTGCAAACTGTAATTCCCCAATTGTTACATCTGAAATTATGATTGTAAATCTTCCTTCTCTTGCTTGTTCGATAAATGGGATTGTCCATTTTGAAAACTCTTTATCATAATATCCTCCCCAGACAGATGTGTCAACTTAAAATTTCATAACTTTTAGAATTATTCAGGTGGGGATTAATATGCGGTTATTTCTCCAACCAATGGTTGGAGAAATACAAATCTACACCAACTTCACTCCTTCCTGATTAATAGTAGTCAGATGTGTTTGGTAATCCAAGCCTATTCTTTCGTAGATGCTACTCATCTCTTTTTCTACTGCCTTTGCAGTTGCTTCATCCTTGCTCAACATAAAAATTGAAGGACCGCTTCCACTGATGCCGCCACCCAATGCACCGGCATCTTTGCATCTAGACTTTACTTCATTGAATCCAGGAATCAAAATGCTACGCACAGGTTCTATGATTACATCCTCCAAACTGCGACCAATCAATTCATAATCGTGCTTGATCAATCCTGCAACCAAACCTGCAATATTTCCCCATTGCTTGATGGCATCTTTCAATAAAATATTTTGTTTCAAAATCTTTCTCGCATCAGCCGTACGAACTTCTATCTGCGGATGAACAACCGTAACATATAATTCTGGTGCATCAATTGCAATGATATCCAAAGGAAAAATGGAACGAATCAGGGTAACACCACCATAAATGGCAGGGGCAATGTTGTCGGCATGTTTAACGCCACTTGCCACTTTTTCACCAAACATTGCAAAGCGTACCAAGTCTTCCTTGCTAAAACGGTTGCCCAATAAATAATTAGCCGCAACTACTGGTCCGGCAGCACTTGCCGCACTACTACCAATGCCACTACCTGGTTTGATATGTTTTTTGCTGATTAAAGTAAAGCCCTTCACATCGGGACATTCTTCCAACATCGCCAATAAAGCCGCCCCAGAAACATTCTTTTCAGGATCAGTTGGCAAGTCGAAATCATCTTGATTAATAATTTGAACGCCTACTTCATCACTCAAAGAAATAGTTACCTCATCATTAGGATTATTCAAGGCGAAACCTAAAATGTCGAACCCACAAACCACATTTGCAACAGTAGCAGGTGAAAGAACAGAAACCGACTTCCCGCCCCCTGATGTGGAGTTGGAAGGATTATAATATTTATTAAACAGATTCATTGTTAGTATATTTTAATCGTCAAGGTACTAAACCACCCTCATTATATCTGCAAATATGCCACTTGCCGTAACATCTGCACCTGCACCTGCACCCTTTATAACCATTGGTTGCTCAGGATAACGCTCAGTATAGAACAAAACAAGATTATCTTTTCCATACAAATGATAGAAATCACTGTGCGAAGGAATGTGTTGCAAACCAACGGCAGCTTTCTGATTCTCATATTGCGCTACAAACTTCAACTTGCAATTTTCTTTTGCAGCAGCATCATACAACGCCTTGAAATGCGCTTCGTGCTTCTCCATTTCCTTGTAAAAATCTTCTACGCTACCTTCAAAACAAGACGCAGGAAGGAACGAAGTATTCTTAATGTCTTCCATTTCCATCTCCTCTCCTATTTCACGGGCAAGAATCATAATCTTGCGCATTACGTCGGTTCCACCCAAATCCAAACGAGGATCTGGCTCGGTAAAGCCTTGTCTTTGTGCCTCACGAACCACTTCGGAAAAAGTAGTGGTGCCATCATAATTATTAAACACAAAGTTTAACGTACCCGACAATACAGCCTGAATCTTATTAATCCAATCCCCACTCTTTATCAAATCATTCAAAGTTCCAATCACCGGAAGGGCAGCACCCACGTTTGTTTCGAACAGATAAGGCGCATTGAAAGACTTAGAAAGGGCTTTAAGATGTTTATAATTTGAATATGGAGAAGAAGCTGCTATCTTGTTACAGGCAACAATCGCAATACTCTTAGACAATATCTTATCATATAAACCAGCTACATCTCCATTAGCAGTTACATCCACAAATACACTGTTGCGCAAGTTCTTACTTATGATGGTGTGCAGGTAAGTACCCAAATTCATTGGCTCACTATTTTGCAAAGCATCCTTCCAATTTTCTAGGTCAATCTCGTTGCCATTGTCAGCAAACAACATCTTTTTGCTAGTAGCAATACCCGTAACTCTAGCTTGTAAGTTATGGTGAATCTTTAAGTAATCCTTTTGCTTTCTTATTTGCTCAATCAATTTACTACCCACATTTCCTGCACCACAAATAAAGAGATTCAGTTGCTTGTAAGTAGTTTCGAAGAAGGCTTCGTGCAATACGTTTACTGCTTTCTTTACATCGGCAAAAGTAACCACGGCAGATATATTCCTCTCGGAAGAACCTTGGGCAATGGCACGGATATTAACCCCATTGCGTCCCAATGCACTAAACATTTTACCAGCAATACCCGGATGGCTTCTCATTTTGTCGCCCACCAACGCAATAATAGACAAATCTGTTTCTACCTTCAATGGATCAACTTTCTTATTCGCCAATTCTATCTCGAAAGCAGCATCAACAGCAGCTTTAGCCTTTTCAGCATCAGCGGTATTTACTGCCACACAAATAGAATGTTCGGAAGAGCTTTGGGTAATTAAGATAACATTTACCTGAACTGCTGCCAAAGCCTCAAACAAACGCTTAGAGAAACCAGGAATGCCTACCATTCCGCTTCCTTCCAAACTTAATAAGGCAATATGATTGATGCTGGAAATACCTGTAATAACGCTCCCTTCATCAGAAACTTGTGCATGAGAAACGTGTTCTATCAAAGTGCCAGCTTCTTCTGGTTTGAATGTATTTTTTATCCAGATAGGAATATTCTTATCCATTGCTGGTTGGATGGTAGGCGGATAAATAACCTTGGCGCCAAAGTGCGACAACTCCATTGCTTCGCGATAAGACGTAAAGGAAATGGTGCGTGCATTCGGTACCCAACGAGGGTCGGCAGTCATCATGCCAGTTACATCAGTCCATATTTCTACCGACTCAGCATTAATGGCTGCGGCATAAATAGATGCGGTATAATCGCTACCACCTCTTCCTAAAGTGGTTGTATAACCCTTACTATCACTAGCTATAAAGCCTGGAGCGATAAATAATTTATGAGCAGATTTGCCAACAATTGCTTCTACATTTTCGGTAGTCTTTGCAAAATCCACAGCGGCAAAGCCATAGTTACTGTTGGTGCTGATGGCTTTGCGGCTATCAACCCATTCAATGGGTGTTCCAGAAGTTTGGATGTGGAAAGAGATAATCTTGGATGAAAGCAATTCGCCATAGCTCACTACCTTATCCTTTGTACGATCGGATAATTCGCCCAAACGAAACACGCCTTCGCAAACATCTTCCAGTTCATTAAAATGTTGTTTAACCGCACTGATGCAAGCACTTTGGTTATTGATAGGCAATAAAGCTTGTACAGTTTCTATATGCCTTGTTTCTAATTCAACCAATGTTTCTTTGTACGATTCATCTCCATTAGAGGCTTTAGTAGCGAGAGATATTAACGCATCCGTAACGCCACCGAGGGCAGATACCACTACAATTGCTTGGGTATATTGGGGTTGTTTTACAATATTTACTACCTTCTTTATGTTTTCTGCATTGGCTACCGATGAGCCTCCGAATTTTAGAACTTTCATTAGTTAAAATATATTTTGTCCGTTAAGTGAATGGTAAACGTAAGTGTAAGTGGGCTTTGTAATTCTTTTGAGAGATATGACAGCGATAAGCCCATGAGATAATATGACAATTTGCAACCCCTAAAGGGTTGTAGTGAAAAGCGTTGTTGTAGCAATAGTGGCTATTGCTATGGGGAATAATAATATGTTTTGCTGTCCTTTCATGTTAACGCCGCTAAGGTAATAGAATAAAGTATATGTACCATTATAAAGTAAAGAAAGTGTTTATAGTAAGCTTAGTTTACAATTTAATAATACAACCTTAAAGAATTTTAATTGGCTAATTACTTTCAAACTATACTTTTGTTGCGAACCTATTTTATATCATGTTTTTACGACACATAATTGTTGCTTTCTTAATTACACTAATCGTTAGCGATTGTATTGCGCAGGCACCCAATATTATTAAGGATAGTACTCCTTCTAAACAAATATTGGTGTTTCCAGTGATTACACGATCTATTGAGACAAGCTGGTCTTTTGGAGCGGCCACTTCTGCTACTTTTCATCTATATAAATCAGATACTACTACTCGTACTTCAAACATGCAAGGATTGGTGCTTTATTCTTTAAAGAAACAGTTTGTAGCTGCGATAAACGGTACACAGTACTTTAAAAAAGAGCGTTATATTCTAAATGAACAATTATCTTACAGCAGCTTTCCCGATAAGTTTTGGGGTATTGGAGCCAACACGCCCGATTCTGCTCAGGAATCTTATTCATTTAGTCAATTCTATACTTATTTACACTTGATGAGGCATTTGGGTAACCATTGTTTTATTGGTATGAGGTATGAACTACAAAAGCTTTTTAAAGTAAGTTATGAGCATAATGGTCTCTTTGATACGGAAAATGTTTTAGGACGAAATCCCTACTTTGTTTCAGGTATTGGACTAAGTTTTACTTTCGATAACCGTACGGAGGCTTTCTCTCCAGATAAAGGAACATTTGCTCAATTTCATTTTGTACATTACGGCAAAGTCACAGGATCTGATTATGATTACAGTAATGTGGTATTGGATTATAGAAAATATTATACTATTTACAAGCACCAAGTATTTGCTTTACAAGGATATTTCTTTGGCGATATAGGTAGCGAAGTGCCAATACGGAGCCTAGCCGCACTAGGTGGTAGCAATAGTATGAGGGGGTTTTACAGTGGTAGATACCGAGATAAAAACCAGTTGATTTTTCAGGGAGAATACAGAATACCCGTTTATAACCGTTGGGGTGCCGCTGTGTTTGGTAGTACTGGAAACGTGGGTAACACTTTCACAGACTTTTCTATAAACGATTTAAAATATGCTTATGGAGCAGGCCTACGCTTTGCCATCAGCAAGAGTGAGAAGCTAAACCTCCGATTAGATTATGGCATTGGACAAGGCAATAATAGTGGGCTTTATTTTATATTGGGTGAGGCCTTTTAGAAATTTTAGGTTTTGAATTCTAAATTTTGAGTTAGTAGTTATTTTACCATCATAGCAACCAAATAATATCCTTCCTGTAACAATAAAATAATGACCAATAATCTGATTGTTTAGGGAATAGGTTTTTTACCACTATCACAAAAAAAGTCTTGTGCCATATCTTTTTTTTGGAAGATGCCATCTAAGACTTCTTGAACCGTACCATTTTTTTGGAAGGTACCATCCAAGAAGTCTTGAGCCGTACCATTTTTTTGGAAGACGCCACCCAAGAAGTCTTGAGCCTTACCATTTTTTTGGAAGGTGCCACCCAAGAAGTCTTGTGCCATACCATTTTTTTGGAAGGCGCCACCCAAGAAGTCTTGTGCCATACCATTTTTTTATTATGAATGGTTAGCAAAAATCTTTATGCCACTAAAAAAGAAAAAGCCTCCCCTCCTTGCATTCTGTTAGAACCTCCCCGAAAATGAGTGTGTGTTATTTTGGAAGTTTGTCTGAATCAGGATTTTCAGGATTTAGGGATATGTAGGATTTACAGAGCCTTTTATATTGCTAATCCTAAAATCAAATAAATCATGATTCAGACAATTTGAATATTGGGTAATTAAAAGTTGTATTATTGTGTTGGAGAAATTGAGCGAGATATGACTTTATTTATTACTCGCCGTTGTTGTGTCTTTTGACCAACAACTATAAGGTGGTTGCTATGACTAAATAAATGGATTAATGAATATTCTGTTGAATTATTTAAAGATTAATAAATACATATTAAAATTGAACCTTTACTTTTACCGGGCGCACAAAAGTTTTTCGCTTTATAAATTATGTTGCGAATGTAGAGACGCATATCAATGCGTCTTAAAAGCGAAAATCTTTTATGCACCCTTTTTACCATCAAAAAATATTGAAATGCTAAAAACAATTCCAAATTTATTCTGTCTACCAGTTGTCTTATTATTATTATTAAGTTGTGGGGGAACTACTAAAGTGCTAAAAGTTGCCAATACTACTAATTGGAAGCAATGCACAAGTATAGACACAACAAGCAAGGTTATTTTCTCAGATAATTTTGATAATAATAACAATAAATGGCCGCTTACGAATAACAAACGATTCTTGGCAAATGTGGCTAATGGGGTTCTTCATGTGGAGAAGTTTCAACAAAATGCTGAATACCAAGGCTGTCTTTGGCTTGTAAAGGCAATCCGAGGTTTTAATACTAAAAGTAACTTTCAGATTTCCTTTGATGCCAGATTTCTGAAATGCAAAGACACTTATAATGAAATAGATCTGCAATGGGGTCACATACAAGAAGATTCTTATCAAATTACATTTACAGATGATGGACAAATTGTATTGAGAAGGTTTACAGAGAATAAATCACCTAAATGGGTTCCTATTGCATCAACGGTTATGAAGAATCTTGTAAATAAAGACCATTCTAATAAAATTACTATCAGTCAGATTAATGATACTTGTATTATCTGCATTAATGGTTATGAAGCAATTAATGCCAAAGTAGAAAGGTTGGGTGGGAACTTTATTGGGATTCAACAATGCTGGAAGGTAGCTTGGGAAATAGATAATATTGAGATAAGACAGTAGAAGGGTGCATAAAAGATTTTCGCTTTTAAGACGCATTGATATGCGTCTCTACATTCGCAACATAATTTATAAAGCGAAAAACTTTTAAGCGCCCCAGTAGAAAACAAATTGAGAACGAACTCTACCGCTCTGGTAAGAGTTGTATAAATTGCTTGCACCTACTTGCCAAACTAGTTTTCAAATGGAACTTTCCTCAATAAAGAAGGCTTTGAAATGAGCGAAGCCTTCCTTGGCAACTATCCCTCATACTTCAAAAAGCATCCATCACCATAGCTCAGAAAGCGATAATTATTGGCAAGGGCATAGTTGTACATCCTTCGCCAGTCGGCACCAATAATGGCGGCAACCAATAATAGCAAGGTAGATTGTGGCTGATGAAAATTGGTAACCAACCCCTTGGCAATACGTAGCTTATAGCCTGGTGCTATTAGTAATTGTGTTTTGGTAATGAGGCGATTACTATTGTGTGACTTCATCCAATTGATAAGAGATTGTATGGCATCTTTTAAAGGAATATCCTGCTGCAGATTATAAGCATCCCATTGGTTTATGGTTAGTTCGCTGTTATCAGTTACTTCCCTAGTTCCTGCTTTTACCCCTAACCAATATAAGCTTTCCAGCGTACGCAAGGAAGTGGTACCTACGGGTATAATTGTTTTATGATTAATTAAATCTTCAATAAAATCTAGTGAAACATCTATAAACTCGGCGTGCATCTCATGCTCGCTCATAGTGGCTGCACTAACGGGTTTAAAAGTTCCTGCCCCCACATGAAGCGTTACAAACCGATGCCCAATACCCTTGGCAGCAAGGCTTTCAAATAGTCTCTCCGTAAAATGCAATCCTGCTGTTGGGGCAGCCACGCTACCATCATGCTTGGCAAATATTGTTTGATAGGTGTCTTTGTCAGCTTCATCAACTGTCCTGTTAAGGTAAGGAGGCAAGGGTATCTGTCCAGCCTTGTGCAATATTTCTGCAAAGGATATATTCTCATCATCCCATGAAAACTCAATGCTGAAATAATCGTTCAGCCGTTCCAACATGGTTACAGAAAGGGTAATATCCTTCGTTGGGGAACTAATGGTTTTTACCAATGCGCCACCCTTCCATTTCTTAGCACCACCCACCAAACATTTCCACAATACCCTGCCGCATTGAAGCATGGCAGTAGTAATGTCTGGGTATTGGTCATGCGGTTCCAAGCAGAACAACTCTATCACGCCACCTGTTGGTTTAGTAAACAAAAGCCTTGCTTCTACAACCTTGGTATTATTAAAAACAAGCAATGCATCGGCAGGAAGATGACTGGCCAAGTTTTTATAAACACTATCAGTAATGTTGCCTTTATCATATACCAATAATTTACTCTCGTCCCTGATGGGCAAAGGATATTTGGCAATCCTATCTTCAGGAAGCTCATAAGTATAATCGAGAATAGATATGTTTTTTGGATGCATTTTATAATAGATTTTACCACAAAGGACACGAGGGAAAGAAACACAAAGAACACAAGGATTGCAATGTAGAGACGGATTATAATCCGTCTTGTTTTGCGTAAGACGGATTGTAATCCGTCTTGTTTCAGCGTAAGACGGATTGTTATCCGTCTCTACATAATCTTTGTGTTCTTTGCGAAAACCTTAGTGCACTTTGTGGTTAATTTTTTATTTAGCTACTTCTATTTTTACCTTTTTATTCTTAATTTTCTCATTGCGGATGAGTTGCAATGCTTCGCCAACCTTCGATTTACGAACCGCCACAAAGGAGAAGAAGTCTTTTACTTCAATCAAGCCAATATCTTCCTTTTTTAATTGTCCTTTGTTAGATAGGAACCCTACAATATCTATCTTGTTTACCTTGTCCTTCTTACCGGCGGCAATAAAAAGGGTAGTCCACTTAGGCTTTTCGGGTAGAGACACAGCCTCTGGAACAATCAATTCCTCGATGGTATCTGTTATATAGGGAGGCATGGTTTCGCTAGGCGAAAGAATCAGTATTGCAGTGCCACTTGCATCCATGCGTGCCGTTCTTCCATTGCGGTGTATGTAAACATCTTCTGTAGCGGGCAAATGATAATGGATGATGAAACGGATGTTGGGAATATCCAATCCACGTGAGGCCAAATCGGTTGTAACCAACACATTCGCAGTGCCATTTCTAAACTTACACAATGCACTATCGCGCTCTTGTTGTTCTAAAGCACCATGATAAAACTCGTTGATGATTCCCTTCTTAGCCAATAAATCACTGGTTCTATTTACTGATTCCCGATGATTGCAGAATACAATGGTGGGGCGACTACCCAAATGGCAAATCAATTTAAATAAGGTATCAACCTTATCACTCTCAGGACTGGATACCTTTTGTAGTATCAGTTTATTATCTATTGTCTTATCCTCAGAAAGGAAATGAAGTCTTGCAGCATCTTTTAGTCCAATGAAAGTGGGTATTTCAACTGCTTCAGTAGCAGAAGTCAGAATTCTTTTTTGGATGGAAGGCAAGCTTCCTACAATAAAGGAAACCTCTTCTTGAAAGCCTAGTTCTAACGATTTATCAAACTCATCCAACACCAATGTAGTAATGAAAGGTATTGTAATATTTCCTCTTCGAATATGGTCGGCAATTCTACCTGGCGTTCCAACTAACAAAGCAGGAGGTTCTATCAGGTTATTCTCTTCTGTTTCTCTTTTGTGTCCGCCATAGCAACTTGTAATCTTAAATCCTGTTGCCATCCTTCTGAAAACATCTTCTATTTGTTGAGCCAATTCCCTTGAGGGAACAATTATCATTGCCTGCGTTTGCTTGTTGCTGGCATCTAATAATTGTAAGATGGGAAGAAGGAATGCCAATGTTTTACCAGAACCCGTGGCAGATAATAAAAGCACATTATCGTGCTGTTTGTTAGCCTCTACAGATGCCTCTTGCATGGGGTTGAGTGCATCTATCTGAAGGTTGGAAAGTATAGTGTCTAATGAATAATTCGTGTCTTGCATATCGAGACGAAACTAAGGAAAGTTGTACGTTGTACGTTATAAGTTTTACATACCAACGAACGACATAGCATTTAGTACGCTATTAACGCCACTTATTTATCGTATCTTACGGTGCCATCTCTCACATATATCTTCTTCTTTTTCAAGATTTTCTTCTCAAATTCAGCTACTTCCTTTGGTTTCCCATTGGGTGCAGCAGCTTCCTTTTGAGCATTAGCAGCACTATATGAAGGGTTATTAGCTGCTTTTGTTTCTTGCAACTTATCAAAAAGATAGCTTTCAGTTTTAACTATTTTACCACTTTCAGCATCATAATATCTCCAGTTACCATGTTTTACGGTAGTGGCTTCTACTCTTACTACGCGCATTTCGTATTTATCCGGATCATTTACATTGGGCACATAAACGGTGTCATAAGGATAAAGCGGATTGGTTGCATGCCAAAATTCCTCATGTTCTAACCCATAAATAGTAAAGTATTGGCTAAGACCATCCTTATTTCCCCAACGATAATTTTCAACGGCTATTAAATCGCCAATCAAAGTATACCTACGCCAAGGACCTGTTCTTTTACCATCTTCAAATTCACCTTCATCTTCGTAACCGGGTTCACCACGTAAGCTCTCAGTTTTAATCACCCATTTACCATGTTTCTTTCCATTTACATCTGTACAGTTTAGGGTATCTCCACTAGCATTAAGCCTGAAAGTGGCACATTGAGCCATACCATCTGCCGTTATAAAAAGTATTAATAGAACAATAATCCAACGCATAACCATGAAATTTGACTTCGAAAGTAACAATTAATCATAAGTAGTTTATTGATTTGTTAATAATTAACAGTCAATACACGAATGATTAACTCACCTTACGCATATTTATCAACATGATAGCAAAGCCTTTTCATTCAACACATAGGCAAATTAGACACATAGAAAAATAAGGTAAGAATCGTTGCACTTTAAGGTCAAATAGATGGGAGTATAAAAAGTGAAACTATTTTCCTATGTGCCCTTTTTCTTAAACCATTTACAAGTAAAACCTATGTAATCTATGTTCCTATGAACCCTATGTGTTTAAGCCTTTACTTCTCCATAAATTATATAACTTGGAAACAGTTGCCCCCCTAATTTTTGACTATGTGTTTAATTTTACTAAAGGTGAATAAAAATGCGTAACATCAGCTAATAATAGAATTGTTACTTCTCAGGGTAATATTTACCACAAGGAACATTAAGGTTTTTGCCAAGAACTCTAAGGAAGGTTTCGCTCAAAGCGAATCCTTCTTTAACTAAACACAGATTACGCATTGAACTAAATACAGGTTAAATCTAAAATAAAGTAGATTATTTAATGTAAAATTTCTCAAAGCATTTGTTAAATAGTTTTTTCTTTTATATTCGCTGACAGAGTAACGATAGTTCTTAATAATTTCATTTATCCCCCTAAACGACAATTTTATAATGATTAACCCTGCTGTTTACACAACCCTACTAGTTTCTTACCTTGATTTTTTTGATGCACCTGGCGAAATACCTTTCATGTTTAAGAAAGCTGGTCACAAAGTGGTGGTTTTCTGTTGCGAAACAAGCTGGCTAAAATCTAACAAGTTTCATGATGAATGGATTGATGCTAGTAAGGACAAACAAGAATTTGCATCTGCCTTAATTAAATTAATAAAAGAAAAAGGTAACACTTTTAATAAAGTGATGCTTTTGGATGATGAAACCATTAAACTTATTACTGATAACATTAGTGATGACGAGGTAGAATTATTTAAGAAAATAATGCCCATTACGAAGATAGAAAACAGAGAAATGCTTTCTTCTAAGATTGGGATGAGTCGGGTTTTTGAAAGAAACGGCATCAAAACACCTCGCTACATTAATTATGCGGATGAGAAAGATACAGAGGCAATTACTACTAAAGTAGATTTCCCGGTTTTATTGAAAGTAGATTTTAGTTTCTCGGGTATTGGTATCAGAAAGTGTGAAGCACCTGAAGATTTAAAATCGAAACTAGACGAACTTCATGATAGCACAAATGTTGTAATTCAGGAGTTTATTACCGGCGATGATGTGGGTGTGGAAGCACTCTTTGAACAAGGCAAACTAATTTGCTATCAATGTGCTAGGGTGATGAGCTACATGAACAATCAGTTTTCTTTTACCACCAAACGCACTTATTATCGTAATAAAAAGGTAGAAGAAATACTCATTCAACTAGGAGAAAGAGTAGGACTTAACAGTTTTGCGAGCATCGGATTTATTTATCATAAGGAAAGAGACGCTTACTATTTGATAGAAGTAGATGCACGCACCAACTCTTGGATGCCTTATAGTCGTTTTACAAACCATAGTTTTATTGATGGACTGAGGGAAATTGCTACAGGTAAGAAAAGCGCAAAAGTATTGAGCGAAAAAGAAGAGAACAGGGAGATAGAGATTGCCATTTTTGATAGGGATATGCGTAGATGCATGAAGACGAAAGACTTTGGCGGAATGCTGAAATGGGTGTATAACTATAAAGGATACTGGCAGTTTATTCCATTTTATGATAAGATTTTCTTTAAGCGTATCCTGCGGAAGATGATATTCGATTTTTTAAAGATAAAGTATTAATGGGTTGGGAGTCGGGAGTTGAAAGTTGTAAGTCGGGAGTTGAGAATCGAGAGTTGAGAATCGGGAGTTGAAAGTCGGGAGTTTAAAGTCGTTAGTCGAGAGTTGTGAGTCGGGAGTCGTAAGTTGATAGTCGTAAGACAAAAGAAAAGAGGCAGTTGAGAAGTATTATCTACTTCACTGCCTCTTTTTTTTGTACCCCAAGACTCTCGACTTTTTACTCTAGACTCTCGACTTTAAACTCCCGACTCTCGACTCTCGACTCTCGACTAACTAACAACTAATACCTAACCACTAACAACTATTTACTGCATACAAAAAGCACAGGCGTACTTCTAGCACCAACCAAATCTCCATACACTAGTAGAGTGGTTATGAAATATTTTTTGCCCAATACAAGTCCGTTATAAATTTTTCTGCGGGCAAGTGTGCCGCTGATAAACACTCGGTAAGTAAGTGCTAAAGGCAATGTTACCTGCCCATTTGCAGCAACCAAAAGATCTATAGGTGTTGGTTCATCCTCGCTCACGATGGTTATATACCCAACGTCTTTGCCAAATGCGGCACAGTCGGTAATCAATTGTAGGGTGCTGCCCTGCGTTCCTGTTACCAAATTGGCAGTTGCTCCTGCCAGTATTTTTGCTAGTGTATCACTAGGCTCATCTATGGGCAGTGTGCTAAGTTCTAGTATTATTCTGTTGCCATCCGCCAGCTCATTTACATAACCGCCAAACTGTTTTACACAGTCGTAAATGGCTATTTTAGCCAATCTATACGGTTCTCTTTGCAAAGTTCCCCCCAATTTATACGCTGCTTTTTTTGCATTGTAGGTAGATATTATTAAGTCTATTTCTATTTGGGTAAACGGTTTAGTACCCGTAAATACCAGTGTATTATCAAAGATGGCCAGCGTCATTACCGTAGTTACGCCTGCAATGTCTCCTACTTTGGTGGAACGAATTAATACAAAGCTAATTTTAAGTTTTTTCATGATGATAAATTTGAAGTAAAACAGCGTTATATACTGTTTGATAAGAAGAAAAATATTTTATGTTTAATCAGTGTAAAATGATTTTTTAATAAGTTTCGTGTTTAACCATCTTATTTCAGAAAGTTTTTACTTTACTCCGCCGAGAAGTCGATTATTTCTGAAAGTTTTCACTTTACTCCGCTGAGAAGTCGATTATTTTAGAAAGTTTTCACTTTACTCCGCTGAGAAGTCGATTATTCCTGAAAGTTTTCACTTTACTCCGCTGAGAAGTCGATTATCTCAGAAAGTTTTCACTTTACTCCGCTGAGAAGTCGATTATTTCAGAAAGTTTTCACTTTACTCCGCTGAGAAGTCGATTATTTCTGAAACAATGAAATGGTACAAGAAACAAAAAAAAGAAACACATTACAATGGAGGATGCGCCGAAGCTTGGGCAGGATACATAGTACCATTTGGAAGTAAAGTAAAGGGGCGATAAGTAGAAATAGCTAGAAGCATTGATATCTTTTTATTTAGAAATCAAAGTTCGCCTCGCAGACAGCAATGGTTATTATACAATTGATGTGTTTCATTATAGGATTAACTGTTTTTGGGGTAATGGAAAGATATTTAGCCTCGAAGATGCCGCCTAGCTAATATTTTCATAGAATGAACGAAGAATTTTTGAAGATATTAAGCCGATTGGATAGATTGAATTTGGCAATATAAAAAGCTGTAATATTGTATTGGAGCAACTGTAATATAGTGGTAACTATTTTTATAATTTGTTTATTAGTAATGGGTTATAATTAAATACGCTACTCATGAAAAATTGCAAGTACGCTCTATTTAAAAGTTGTGCGTAACCTTATGAGATACCTAATTTTAATATTTTCTCTGATTATTTGCTTGACTGCTAAAAGTCAATTAAGAGACACTATTTTCTTAAGAAGAATTGTGGCGGACACCCCTTACCATTTTTATAACGCAATTTATATTGACACAATTAACAATCAAAGCCGTAGCAATTATCTCTCAGACTTTAGTTTTAATAACTTTGACTCGACAACATATTTTTCGGAATTATATGGATTGAAATCTATTGCGAAGACAAAATATAATCTAAAAGACTTTCCTAGACGATGGGTTTTATTATACAAATACAAAGGGGACTATTATACTTACGTTCCCTCGGAGCGTGGTGAGATGTATAGATTTGAAATTACAGACAGTACCACAATTGATTATACAATGGAAGGACCAGAACCGAGCAGAATAAATAAAATAACAAGACTAACACCAAGTCAAATACTTATAAGCAGAAGCAATTATTGGAAAGGAGAATCTGTAGAAATAAAAATAATCGACACTAAAAAAGGCATTGCAGTTTTTACTTTTAGTCACACAAAGTATATCACATCCGATTATAAATTCTTAATGGTCAGTGTGGACAAGATAAGTAAGTTCAAGACAATAATAAATTATTGCGTGACAGACAAAGTGCCAGAGTTTGAATTTGATACAATTGATTTTAGCAAACTCTACTAACATGGCTACGCACAAAATCAGTATTGCAAATATGGCTGGTGACCGAACAAACACATCTAGCGCAGGGCCCATCTAGCGCAGGGCTGTCCGAAAATTGGCAACTGGCGCAGTGTCTCCTGACCTGTGCCTGCGTATTACTTAGTTATAAATATCTAATTTTAAAGATTAAATACTATTAGGCACAGGTCAGAAGGGACATTCTTTTTAAGCCCCTTCCCAAACACTCTTTCTTTAGTGTGCGTCAAGCTTCCTAATAGCTTGCAGTTGGACAGCAAATCCAAATATTCAATACTTATCATTACATTTGACACCATGAGAGCAGTAAAAATAAATACAACAATTGTTGACGGCTATGTTGGACTTTTAAATAATTTGAGTACAAATAATAAGCTTGACCTTATATCTAAGTTGACAGATTCGGTTAAGACTGACCTTACAAATAAGAAATCCTCATTCAAAAAATCCTTTGGTGCTTTTGACTCAGAAAAATCTGCCGAAGAAATTATTGAAGAAATCCGTAACAGCAGAGTTTCTGCTAGACAAATAGAATCGTTTTGAAAAAATATCTGATTGACACCAACATTGCCATCTTTTACATGAAAGGTAAGTTTGACCTTGAACATAAGTTTGACAAAGCACATGCGGACAACTGCTTTATCTCTGAGATGACATTGGCAGAACTTAAATTCGGCGTTGAAAAAAGCGAGAAACCAGAAAAGAATAAAAAAGCGTTGGATAATTTTTTAACGGGTGTTCAGATACTTCCTATTTTCCATTCTTTGGACTTATACGCAAAAGAAAAAGCACGACTACAAAAAATAGGTACGCCAATAGATGATTTTGACCTTTTGATTGGCGTGACTTCTGTAACTCACAATTTGACAATGGTTACAAACAACACAAATCATTTTGAACGTATCCGTGGAATTAAGTTAGAAGATTGGACAACAACTTATAAGTAAGCACACACAACATCTAGGTTTTCATTGCGCCCATAGGACATCGAATGAAAACCATGTTGAACGAAACCTACGGGTACTATAAGACTAACGATCAAAAATAAGTACACTTACAATTGTCAATAACCCAAACATTATACAAGCAATAGTAAAGAAACTACATTAAAACTCATCAATAAATACTTTTCAAATGAAAAATAAGCTTACTCAAATTGACGTGGATTTTATTGGCGGAAAGGAACCCCATCTAGCGCAGGGCTGTCCGAAAATTGGCAACTGGCGCAGTGTCTCCTGACCTGTGCCTGCGTGTTACTTAGTTATAAATATCTAATTTTAAAGATTAAATACTATTAGGCACAGGTCAGAAGGGACATTCTTTTTACAAACACTCTTTCTTTAGCTATGATGCTATCCAACCCTAATTGTATTAAGTAACGCTTGACAAGGATTACTAAAACCTGAAAATTCGCTTAGTGAAAAATGAAGAAAAAATATATTTAGACTTTGAAGTTGATAAACTTACAAACTCGATTGAAAATGCAATTTCGGGCGAAGTATTTGATACTTTAATTACAAAACTAAATACAACAGATTCAAAAATTATTAAAAAGACTGATTGGACTTTCAATTGGCAAAATGAACTTAAAGACAATTCAAAACAGGTTTATAAATTATCTACAGTAAGTAACCCAAACATTATTCATGGACTTATTAGCTTGACAGACAAAGGTGACCACATCTATATGGATTTAATAGAAAGTGCTAAATTCAACAAAGGCAAGAATAAGCTTTATAGAGGAGTTTCGGGAAACCTTGTTGCTTATGGATGCAAAATGGCATTTGAGAAAAAGTATGACGGAGTAGTATCATTTATTGCAAAAACGCAACTTATTGAACATTACGAACAAACTTTAGGAGCAAAACTTTTTGGAGGCAATCGAATGTTCATTGACACAAAAGAATCATTAATTTTGACAACTAAGTATTTTAAAGATTTTAAGCTATGATAAATTTCAAGAAAATGGATGAAAAAGACTTTGTCTTTGTAAATAAACCGTTGAGCGAAAGGGAAGAAAAAGAATTTAGTGAATTTCTTAAATCTCGGAAAGTAAAAGTCAGAAGAACAACTATCTCTAAGAAAGTCAAAGAAATGCAACCACAATAGCACGACAGCAAACAACTAGGTTTTCGTTGCGCCCATAGGACATCGAATGAAAACCATGTTGAACTAAACCTACAATAGCCTTACCAATCCACACACACCACAAGCCAAACCTGTGTTTTCACGTACTCGCAGTTTTGAAATAATAAACTACCAATTGCAGCTACCATAAAGTTACATTTGTAGCGAAAAAGAAAAGATGATTACATATTTTGAAGCTGAGTTAAATAAGATATCTATACATAAAATTGGCAATAAATCGCAAAGCGAACCTTGCAGCTTCTCTACTGAAGAAGTGCAACTTGACGATGAACTTATTAGCAGCTTGTTGATGCAATACTTTTTATCGTCATTTGAGAAGGTAAACGAATTATACCAGTTCTCTCACTCTACCGACAAGTTAGAATTGAATGAGATGTATCATTTTGCAACTGAAATTTTTGACGATACAGATAGCTTCCATGAGCATAGTATACAGATTGCCAAGCATTTGTATGATGTATCTGATCATCCGAAAATAAAATCAGGGGAAGTTTACCTTGCCCATTTTAAACAATTGCAAATAGACGGAGAGTTGCTAGAAGCGATTGGTATTTTTAAATCGGAAACAAAAGAAACCTATTTAAAGGTATATCCTGACAATAGAAACTTTCAGGTTACTTGCGAGCAAGACGCCATTAATATTAAGAAACTTGATAAGGGCTGTTTAATATTTAATACAGACAAGGAAGAAGGATATCGTGTTGCTGTAATAGACCAGACAAATAAGAGTAATGACGCCGTGTATTGGGTAGACCAGTTTTTATCTTTGAAGGTGAGAAACGATAATTACAACCAGACTTCAACTGCCCTCAGCGTTTATAAAGACTTTGTAACGAAGGGAATGGATGAAGAATTTGAGATGTCGAAAACTGATAAAATAGACTTGCTAAACCGTAGCATGAAATATTTTAAAGAGAAAGACAACTTTGATATGGACGAATTTGCAACTGAAGTCATTGATAATACACAGGCAATAGAATCGTTTAAAAAGTATAAAAGCAAATACGAAGAAGAGTTTGAAACAGAGATAGCCGATTCATTTGAGATATCTAATGCGGCTGTAAAGAAACAAGCAAGGGTGTTTAAGAGTGTTTTGAAACTAGATAAAAACTTCCACGTTTACATTCATGGCAATAATGAATTTATAGAAAAGGGTGTAGATGAACAGGGAAGAAAGTTTTACAAACTATACTACGAAACTGAGTTGTAAGCATCATTTACGAGGTGGCTGCTTCACTTGAATATAGTCCAGTACCATTTTAGTTCTTGTTCCATAAGCCTCTACAGAATCTATTAAGAGTTTCATTTTATCTGGATGAGACTCGTAATAGCTATAGCTTTTATAAAACTGTTCTTTTGTTATATTGTGTTGAAGAAATATCTGTTGGTACCATACTACATTCTGTTTGCTGAGTTTGCCTGTAATGTCTCTCATTGCCGTTTGTGCATACCAACTGTCGGCGTTGAGCATATCCCACATGATTACTTTCATGTCATTAAACGGCAATATGCTCGAACTACTTTTACCACAAGCAACAAGAACAATAATTAGTGAAAGAAATAAAAACTTCTTCATCATTTAATTTCATCTTTAAAACGTTGTGCACTAGATATATCTAAGGCCGAAAGTATATCAACAGACTTAGACTTGCTTTCGGGTGAAGCATTCTTAAAGACTCCAATAAGTTCGATGGTTTTGCTCTGCATAAAAAATTGAACAATGGCTGTATTACTATTTTCTTGGTTAAATGTTTGAAGCTTGGTTATGGTTTTAAGCAAATTATCTCTTGCTTTTACATCGGCAACAGCAAGGCTATCCATTCCATTTCTGTAATAAGAATAGAATATATCATGAATAACATTGTATTTATTATTAACCAAGTTTTCATTTAACCAATAACGATTTCTAATGCCATCAAACAATTTCCATCCAGAGATAGCACCAGATTCTGGGGCATTATTAACAATCTTTAGCGCCTTTTGAAAATAAGGATCGCCGCCTTTTGGAGAAAACGCATCATAATCTAATCCAAGAATAGTATAAGCATAATAGGCAAATGTGGCAGACAGATTTCCTATTAATGGATCAATTCCTTGCACTTGGTTTTCATTAAAATCAATGGGTTGGTACTCAATGTATTTAAAAGTTATATCCTGATCTTTATAATTTACAAGTGGAGATTGATAAGTACTGCCATAAACTGGTCTAGCAGCTTGGATAGTAAGTGTGCCTTTGTAAACATTTTTTTCAACGATACTTTCTAACGATAATAGAAAGCTGCAATTAATGCGCTCATTCTGTTTAAAGTTATCGCCAGTCCACTTTCTATTATTGATAAAATTATTTAGTTGATTTTGAAGCGTAGTAAAAATTTTTTTATCAACGGAACTACTTATTTGTGTAGCATTTACGGTAACACGTCCTTGTAGTTCTTGTGCTTGAACGTTAGCATAAATCAAGACTATAATTATAAAAAGGGTTATTTTATTAATCATTAAGTTTCGATTTAATAAATGAAACAATATCTTCTGCAACTTCCTTCTTTGATTTCAGCCCAAATTCTATTCGCTCACCAGATTTATCAAGGATGGTAATTTTATTTGTATCGAAGCCAAAACCTGCATTGGCATCATTTAAGGAGTTCAATACAATGCAATCCGCATTTTTCTTATTTAACTTTTGTAGAGCATTATCAATTTCATTATTGGTTTCAAGTGCAAAGCCTACTAAAAATTGGTTTGCCGTTTTTTGTTCTCCGAGAGCTGATAATATATCCTTAGTCTTAGTCAGTTCAATATTTAAGCTGCTTTCTTTCTTTTTTATTTTGTTCTTTTCAATAACCACAGGAGTATAGTCTGCAACAGCAGCACTCATAATTAGAATATCACTATTAGCAGCGTATTCCATGCAGGTAGCGTACATATCATTTGCAGAAACAACATCTATTCGGGTAATACCAGCAAACTGTAGTTTTTCTTTAGTAGGTCCTGCAATTAGTACTACTTCTGCTCCTTTTGCAAATAAAGACTCAGCAATTGCAAAACCCATTTTTCCAGAAGAGTGATTACTAATAAACCTTACTGGATCAATAGATTCTACAGTAGGTCCGGCAGTAATTAATACTTTTTTGTCTTTAAACTCGGTAGTTCTAAAGTTTGCTTCTTTTAAATAATTGATTATCTGCTCTGGTTCAGCCATTCTCCCCTCTCCGATTAAACCACTTGCCAATTCACCATTATTAACATCAATAACAGAATTGCCAAAGGATTTAACCGTATCAAGATTTCTTTTAGTTGAGGGATGTTTCCACATGTCCTCATCCATTGCCGGCGCCAAAACTACAGGACAAGTTGCAGAAAGATAAGTTGCCAACAATAAGTTATCGCAAATACCATTAGCCAATTTTGCCAAAGTATTACAACTTAATGGAGAAATAAGAAAAACATCAGCCCATCTACCTAACTGAACATGATTGGCCCATTCGCTATTTGATGAAAGATCTTGAAGAACAATATTTTTAGAAAGGGTAGATAATACTAAAGGAGAGACAAAGTCAGTAGCTGCCTTGGTTATAATAATTTTAACTACGGCTCCCTCTTTTACTAACAGTCTAGTTAATAAAATTATTTTATATGCAGCAATACTACCTGTTATGCCAATTAATATTTTCTTGTTTTCAAGCATTACTGAATAAATATAATAAAAAACGACAGTAGGATATACTGCCGTTTCAATCAATTTAATAAAATTTTATCTGAACAAATCAGTATCGTTCTTGCGATAGTAGATTTTATCATCCATAAATTCATATAAAGACAAGATAGCAGGATTAGGTATCTTTTCATAAACTTTAGAGATTTCTATTTGCTCTTTATTTTCATGAATTTCTTCCAAACTATCGGTATGCGTCGCAAACTCTTCAAGCTTATTATGCAATTCTTCTCTCAAAGAAATATTTATCTGATTTGCCCTTCTTGAAGCAATAGCAATTGATTCATAAACATTACCAGTTTTTGCCTTTATATCAATCAAACTTTTCGTTTCAATAACAGCAGGTATATTACCTACGTTCAAACTCTTTTTTAATCTGCTCATTTTTGTATATTATTTATGTTTTTTTTCGCCAATTCACTAAAGCTTTTGGCATCATTTAATAATTTGCTATCTGGAAACCTTTCTTTAAAATCAGAGAACTCAGAAATTACTTTCTCAAAACGCTCTTTTTGTTTGGTCTCATAACTCATTTCTGCATACTTAAAGTCTGCTTTAATAACGTACAATTTATAGTCTTCTCCATGCTTAGTATCAGGAAAATCCTCTAAAAGCGAATTGAATGAAATTGCGGCGGCTTTAAAGTATCCAAGATCAAAATAAAGTTTTGCAGCTGAATACTCCTTCAATTCTAGTTTCTCTCTACATTCATCTATTAAACCATTCGCTTCTTTTACTCTTTCAGAAGTAGGGTGTGTACTGACAAACGCTTGTAATAACCCAACTGCCTTGTTTGTATTCGTCTGATCTAAATCAATTTTAGGTGATTGTTTAAAATATACGAGTGCACGCATGTACTCACATTCCTCTGAACGATTACTTGAAGGGAACGTTTCAGTAAATGTTTTGAACAGATTCTCCGCATTTATATAATCACCTTGAAAGTAATAACTGTAGGCTAATTTGTAAAACAAGGATTCATATTTATTAGTACCTTTTAAAAAAGGAATTACATCTTCATACAACTGTTGCGCGTATACGTAGTGTTTCGAATTGTAATATTCATCCGCCTTGCTATATTTTAATTCATAATCGTTACTCTTCTGAATTTTGGCAAATTTAGAGGTACATCCAAAAAGGAAAAGAGTGCAGAAAAAGAAAGCAAATATTTTGTGCATAATTTGTATTGTCGGAAACCAAATATTCTATACGAAACAAGATATTTATAAGAATAAAATATCCTAAAAAAGCAAACATAAGAAAACTAATGTTTACAAAAACAAAAAAGGGCTGTTTCAGATAAGAAACAGCCCTCTAATTCTATTTTAATAACTATTTTTTATGTTTCAAGTTTGGATGAGGAGCTGGAACTGTGTTTGGACCATCTTCTGTAGTAGGTTGCAAATCAACTGTATTTGCTTCACCATCTTGACCATAAACAAAGATTACTCTGTTTTCAGCAATACCATTTTTCTCAACTAGTTGCTTAATAACTGTACTAACTTTGTCATAACTAAGTTGTTGAGCAGCTTTGCTAGCAGCACCATAACCAACAACTTTTACTTTACAAGTAGGGCTAGCTTTTAATTGAGCAGCAGCAGAAGCCAAAATAGTTTCCGCGTCTTTAGTCAATTTAGAACCAGTTTTGAAAACTATACTTGGTAAAGAAGCTATACTGCAATCTTTTCCACCGCGACCGATAGAACCTTTTTCAATTGCGTCAGCAAGTTGCTTCTTAATATCAGTGCAACATTGAGATTCAGGACAAACACCAACACCACTTGCATTAACTGGGAAGCATTTTTGTGGAGTTAGCAATTCTTTATCCTTGTAATCAGGAACACCATCACCATCAGTATCTAATGCACGTCCATGAGCATCAACTGGAACACCAGCAGGAGTGTTAGGCGACAAATCAAACTGATCTGGAATACCATCACCATCTGCATCTGGAAGAACAACTTTTGGCATCTTCATGTGCTGAGGAGCATTCAACTCACTATAAACATAGTCATTAGGGTTTATCCACCATAGTGGTTCAACCGTTTTTTTAGATTTTTGTGCAAACGAACCGATTGAAGCGAATACAACCAATCCAAGCATTAATAATAATTTTTTATTTGTCATCTTTCTATAATTAAATAATTAATAAATTTTGTGTTTTTTGTGCGTAACTAAGTACTATTTTCTCATTAAGTTGTAATTCAACTTGATGTAAGTTGCGTAGAAGAAGTTTTTAGTACCAGTACCTAAATCTTGACCAGTTACGTAGTTAACTTTCTGAACTGGAGAAAGGAAACGCTCTTCAATACCAAGATTAAAGTTTTTGTTGATTTTGTAAGCATATCCAAGACCAAAACTAAACGTTGTAAATAAACGTTGATGGTCTAATTTAGCAATTGTATATTTCGCTTCTGGATATGTATAGTAGTATTTACCAGCAGCATTCTTTACTTGTGTTCCACTCAAAGTATAACCAACACCAGCAAATACATAGATGTTTGAAGTAGGGTCGCCTCTGTAGTTACTAAAAGTATTCAAAGAAGCAACTATTTCAGCACTCAAATTGTGAGAATAGTTTTTAAAATCTTTTCCACCAGTACTTCCTTTACCATAGGTAGCTGCACCAAACCATCCAATTCTGTACGATACAACATTACCTAAAGCTTTTCTCGCTGTGATGCTACCAGCAATTCCTAAACCAAGTTTAGAATCGCCAGTGATTGTAGATAATCCTGGTGCTGCACTTATTTCCCATGCATTTCTAGGTTTAGTAGGGAATGGATTTTTGTTTTGTAAAAACTCTTGGTATTGTCCGATGCTATTTTCAGGAACAACTGATGAATCTTTCCAATCCCAAGCGAAAGAGGAAGTTTGTGCGTAACTCGCTACTCCTAGTGTGAGTAACAGTACTGCTAATAGTGTGTACTTTTTGTTTACCATAATGATTGTTTAAAATTTGAATAAATATTTGATTTAATCCGATGCGCGGCAAAAATATATAATTTGACGAGAATACCAAATCCACCTTAATATTATTGATAAAGACATTGCACATTCATTAAATGCTGCATTTTATTCAAATTTTATTTCTCAAAGAGTATATTGCAGCCATTATTTATGAATTTAGCAAGAAAAATAATATCAAAAGAACTGGTTTTGTTCGAAGAACATTTTCGCGATGCAGTAAGAAGTCGAGTTGCATTATTAGATAGGATAATGGAATACATTGTTAAAAGAAAAGGTAAGCAACTAAGACCGATGTTTGTTCTTTTGTCAGCAAAATTAGGTGGCCCAATAACCGAATCTAGCTATCGAGCTGCTTCCTTAGTAGAGCTCTTGCATACTGCAACACTTGTTCATGATGATGTGGTTGATGAAGCCGACGAACGTCGTGGTTTCTTTAGCATCAATGCACTTTGGAAAAATAAGATTGCCGTTTTGGTAGGTGATTATCTTTTATCAAAAGGGCTTTTATTGTCATTAAATAATAAAGATCATCAAATATTACAAATTCTTTCCGAAGCAGTTAAAATGATGAGTGAAGGAGAATTACTTCAAATAGAAAAATCTAGAAAATTAAATCTTGATGAATCTGTTTATTATGACATCATTAATGGCAAAACGGCTTCTCTTCTTGCTTCTGCCTGTGCCGCAGGTGCTAGTAGTACTTTTGAGAAGCAAGAAGATATAGAAAAGATGCGGCTATTTGGAGAAAAGGTGGGCATGGCTTTTCAGATAAAAGATGATTTATTTGATTACGGAAGTAAAGATGTAGGAAAACCTACCGGTAACGATATTAAGGAGAAAAAATTGACGCTCCCTTTGATATTCGCTCTCAACAACTGTGATTCCACTACTAAAAAGAAAATTATCTACATCATCAAGAATCAGAATACCGTTAAAGAGAAAGTGGATTATGTAATAGATCAGGTTCAAAAGCTTGGTGGAATTGATTACGCTACAAAAAAAATGTTTGCGTTCAGGGACGAAGCACTTGCCATTCTTCATACTTTCGAAGATAATGAAGTTCGTAAGGCACTAGAAGAATTGGTACGCTATACAACGGATAGAGAATATTAAGAACGGTATTTAGTATTAGGTTTTAAATAATAAGTATTACTTTCAAATAAACCAAAGGAAAAAAGAGAAATGCAGAAAAGATGGACCATATTACCTGTAGATACAGAAAGAACTTTGTCCATTCAGGAGGCATTAAAAGTTAATAAATCTCTGTGTGCCATGCTTGTTCAGCGTGGCATTGACACTTTTGATAAAGCCAAACACTATTTCCGCCCCGAACTATCCGATTTGCATAGCCCTTGGCTGATGAAGGATATGCAGAAAGCGGTGGATAGAATACTAAAAGCATTTAATGCCAAAGAAAAAATTCTTGTTTTTGGCGACTATGACGTAGACGGTACTACAAGTGTTGCCGCTATGTTTCAGTTTATTCAAAACATTTATCCTGCCGTAGAATATTACATTCCACATAGATATAAAGAAGGGTATGGCGTTAGCAAAATGGGTATTGACCACGCTAAAAGTCAGGGCATTACGCTCATTATCTCTTTGGATTGCGGCATAAAAAGCACTGATTTAATTGCTTACGCCAAAACTATAGGAATAGATTTCGTGGTTTGCGATCACCATTTACCCGATAAAATATTGCCAAATGCTGTTGCCATTCTGAATGCAAAACAAATAGATTGCACTTATCCATACAAGGAACTTTGTGGTTGTGGCGTGGGTTTTAAGCTTATGCAAGCCTTAGCCGAAACACTTAAACTTCCCGAGAGTAGCTATTTGCAGTACTTAGATTTGGTGGCAACAGCAATTGCTGCCGACATTGTTCCTATCACTGGCGAGAACAGGGTTCTGGCTTATTATGGCGTAAAGAAAGTAAATGAAAACCCTTGTGCTGGCATTAAAGCTTTGATGATTTTGGGTGGCGTAAAAAAGGAAATGCACATTACCAACTTGGTTTTTGTGATTGCCCCCCGTATAAATGCTGCTGGCAGAATGGATGATGCCAAGAAAGCAGTACAATTATTTATAGAACAAGATGCTGCAAAAGCCTTAGAAATAGCAGGACTACTGCACAGTGATAATACCGACCGCCGCGAAGCCGATAGTAGCATTACGCAAGAGGCATTAGCACTTTTGGAGGCTGACGCATCGTTAAAAAATAAAAAAACGACTGTTGTTTTTCAGCCGCATTGGCATAAGGGCGTGGTGGGCATTGTGGCTAGCCGACTAATAGAAACCTACTACCGCCCTACCATTGTGCTTACACTCAACGATGGCATTGTGGGTGGAAGTGCCCGAAGTGTTACCAAATTTAATTTGTATGAGGCCATTCATGCTTGCAAAGAATATCTAATAGGCTATGGTGGTCATTTTGCAGCTGCCGGTATGACTTTATTGCCCGAAAATGTAATTCCGTTTGCCAATGCTTTCGAAAAAGTAGTTGCCGAAACCATTACAGAAGATGCCCTTATTCCTGAAATAATTATTGATGCAGAGATTAGGTTAGCCGATATTACAAAAGGGTTTTATAAACTTATTGCCCAGATGGAGCCTTTTGGCCCCGACAATATGCGCCCCGTTTTCATTACCCGGAAAGTTACCGATACAGGCTTTAGTAAAATATTGAAGGAGCAACACATTCGTTTTGTAGTAAAGCAAGGCGATGTAATAGTGAGTGGGATAGCATTTAATATGGCAGAGAAATTTAGTTTATTACAGATGAATGAACCTGTAGACATTGTATATACCCTAGAACTTAATGAATGGAACAATGAAACCAACATTCAATTGAGGGTAATAGATATGAAGCTTAGCTTGGATTAAGCGTTTGCGATATCTTAATAGTTATCAGTAATACAACATAGGAATAGTTAACTAAAAAATTGATTACTTCCGTTGTTGTTATTCTTCATTCGGCGAAGTAATATTCTTCAACAACGTGGCGAAAACGAATAAGCCTAAGTAATCAGCTTTACTGAACACTTTGGCTAGTGGGTAAATCAATTCTTATTCCTTCTCAAAGGTGCTTACTTGCAGTTAATTGTTTTTGTTTTACAATGTTATAAATAAAATTGGGATAAATGTTAAAATGTGTTTGAAAGGATGAAAAAAAGATTGAAGAAAGGCATTGCTGTTTTCTTATAAAATCAACCTGATTGTCACATTGAGGCATTAATTAGTGTTCTCAAGTTTGTTTAAATGACAAAAAATTCATTTCGAATATCACGATGATTGTCACCCTGAGCTTGTCGAAGGGCAAACAGGCTAAATTATCACTATTGAATTTCAAACATTTGCAGACTTGTCATTAGCAGCTTGTCGAAATGCAAACCGGTTAATATCTCACCCCTGTTTCGACAGTCTCAACCTGACACCCTGATTTTCGATGTGTACGTTTCTGATTGTATTTTATAGTTGTTAAACAAATGCAATTATGCTAAAAAGCTGATCAGTAATACTAGAGCGAAGTTTTGACTATAGTGCATAAAAAAAGCGCCCCCTTTTGGAGGACGCCTGCCGTCGAAAGCGTACTTGTCGAGAGTACTTTATTACTTACAAATAAATGGTAGTACATTACTAAGCAAACTATTACCTGCTGTATTGGTGGCATAACAAACAATAAATAAATCTACCTTGCTAGGAAGGCCGGTTACTATTACATGTTTCTGTTTGGATGAACCAAAAAATGTTTGCGCATCCAACGTTGGGTTGGAATAAAAGTTACCTACTTTTTTTAATCCAGTGAGGTCTGTGGAGATAATAAAATTATAGGTCACCTCTGTTCCCAATGGAACTACATTAAAAGCTGCCTCTCCACTAGCCTGAATAAATTCATGACTAATAACTGGCATTCCTGCTACTACAGCCGCATTTGCAGTATCGCTAGTAGCCAAAAAGCCTGATGAAATAATAATGATTGAATTTCCTTGAGCTACACTATCCACGTAATCGGCAAGTGACTCAAACGAAACATCTACAATATCGAATGCATCCCCTACTGCGGTGGCCGTTCCGGTTGCTTTAGTGAGCGCTAACTTTATAGACGATTTTACTTTATCGAGCTGTGTCTGAACGAGGGCATACGCTACTGGCGGCTTTTGAAAAGGAGTACTTACTGGAATCATTTCGTCCAGAAGGTTTTGATAAAAAGCAACTTTCTTATCCTGAGAGTATCCAATGAAACTCCTATCAACTTTTTGTTTTCTTTGCATAATATACTGTGCCTTATTTAATGACAACTTGGTGAAGTAAGTGATTTGAGGGCTGTACGAACAAACAAGGGTCACTTTATCATAATAGATGGTAAATACGCCCCTTTTACGACTCATTTTTCCGCATATCGACACATTTATAGGTTTTTTCTTGAAATATATTTCCTCAAAAGAAAAAAATTAAAGATTTTAAGGTCTTCTGGTTGCCGTTTCTGAGTCATAAACGGCAACCAGAAGGGGTATTGTTTGCCGTTTCTGAGCCATAAACGGCAACCGGAAGGGGAATTGTTTGCCGTTTCTGAGTCAAAAGCGGCAACCGGAAGGGGTATTGTTTGCCGTTTCTGGGCAATAAAGGGCAAACAGGAGATAGGTGAATTGCCTTTGATTGGGAGAAAGCAATAAACTAAACCTAACAAGATGAGCTATTACTTTCTCATTCGGTTACCAACAGTTCCTTATTTGTAGTTACTTAAAGCTAATGGCTAATCTTATTTACTGTAATAATCGCTTTATTATTGTACTACAATCAACATATAAAAGGTAATTAATTATTGCTTAGAACTCAAGGCTAATTAGTTATTATTGTTTGTTACATCTAATGGAGAAATATACAGAAAAGTGTAACATAGGCAGGAGAAACGGAAACACAAGAAATGTCTTACTAAATTGACAACTAAAAATTATCAATTAACTACTCCCCTACTCATTATTACTAAAAAACGCCTTCAATTCTATGGCGTCGTCGGCTTTCATTTTCCCTGCTAATACAAGCCTTAGCTGCCTTCTGCGCAAGGCTCCTTCATATAGTTTTATCTCTTCCTCCGTTTCTGGAATTAATAAAGGTGCAGGAATGGGTTTATGGTTATTGTTTTGGTCTAAAGCCACAAAAGTAAAGTAGGCTTCATTGCTGGCATAAACATATTTACTCAAAGGATCTTCGCCCCAAGCACGTACATGAATCTCCATGGAAGTATTGAAGCTGCGCGAAACCTTAGCCTCAATATGAACAATATTGCCCAACTTGATGGGCGTTTTAAAACTCAGGTTATCTACAGAAGCCGTCATGCAAGGCAAGTTAGAATGCTTCATGGCAGACATGGCCGCTGCAATATCCATCCAATACATTAATCGTCCACCAATCAGGTTGCCAAAATGATTGGTATCATTGGGCATCACCATTTCGTTCATAATGATAAAACTTTCGCTTGCTTTCTTTTCCATGTTAATATTTTATTTTGCCACAAAGTCTCGAAGACTCAAAGAAGTACTAAAACAAAAGAAGAAGAAAAAGTTTACCTATATCCTCCTTATGCTACTTTAAAGCTATTGCCTGTTATCAAAAATAGGAGAGTTTTATCAGTCAAAAGCTTTTTATCCTAAATAAATAAGACAGAATCAATCTTACAATATGATATTTATTAGAGAATCTTAGTGAGCCTTAGAACTATCCCAATGTTTTACAATAAACGGCAAACAGACACCTGCTATTAAATTATAATATTCTTTTAAGGTTTCTACCCGTTTTTTGTAGATAGTATATACTTAGTTTTGCGGCTCACTTATTTGTATAATCCCCCTTTAATTATCAGAAGATGAATTTAAAATTATCTCGCCCTATTGCTTTCTTAGATCTAGAAACAACAGGAATAAATATTACAAACGATAGAATAGTGGAAATTGCTATCGTTAAAATTCAAGTAGATGGTAGCCAACAGATAAAACGTAAGTTGATCAATCCTACTATCCCTATCCCGAAAGCCTCTTCTGATGTTCATGGCATTACCGACGAAATGGTAAAAGATGCCCCTACTTTTAAACAAGTGGCTAACGAACTAAAACAATTCATGGACAATTGCGATATGGGTGGCTACAATAGTAACCGTTTTGATTTACCCCTTTTAATTGAAGAGTTTTCGAGGTCGGGTGTACCCTTTAATATTGATGGAAGAAAAATGGTAGATGTGCAAAAGGTCTTTCATCAAATGGAGCAACGTACCTTGAGTGCAGCCTATAAATTCTATTGTAATAAAAACTTAGAAGGAGCACATGGTGCCGAAGCTGATGCCACAGCAACCTGGGAAATATTGGAGGCACAAATAGAAAGATACCCTAATTTGGGAGATACCGTTGAGACGATTGTGAAGTTTACGGGCGAAGATGATATAGTAGATTTTGCTCGCCGCTTTGTGAAAGATGACAAAGGTGTAGAGATATTTAACTTCGGAAAACACAAAGGAAAATCTATTGCGCAAGTGCTTAAAGAGGAGCCTCAATACTACGATTGGATGATGAAAGGAGACTTTGCACTGAATACAAAACAGAAGTTGACAGAAATACTTAACAGAACTTTATTGAAGAAATAAAGGAATAATTCTATTCTTTGCAACTTATTTCTGGCAAAAAATGTCTATTAAAAGTTTGTTGCCATTGTAAACTATTTATACTATCGCGTTGAGTAAATTAGTAATTATTCCTACCTATAACGAGAAAGAAAACATTTCTCGTATAATAGCAGCAGTCTTTAATTTGAATGCAGGATACCATGTTTTAATAATCGATGACGGTTCGCCGGATGGTACCGCACAGATCGTAAAAGACTTGGCATTGCAATACCCTAATCAACTATTTATTAATGAAAGAAAGGGCAAATTAGGCTTGGGAACAGCTTACATTCACGGATTTAAGTGGGGAATAGAAAACAAATACGACTACATTTTCGAAATGGATGCCGACTTCTCTCATAACCCTAAAGACTTAGAGAACTTATATAAAGCCTGTGCAATAGATGGTGCAGATGTGGCAATAGGTAGCCGATATGTAAAAGGGGGTAAGATAGAAAACTGGCCATTTGATAGACACTTTTATTCGAGAGGTGGTGCGTTATTTACAAAGCTAATTACCTGGATGCCAATCAATGACCCTACTGCAGGGTTTATGTGTTACTCCCGCAAAGCATTAGAGGCAATTAATCTGGATGCAATTCATTTTGTAGGATATGCCTTTCAGATAGAAATGAAATTTGCTTGCTGGAAGCTAGGATTTAAAATAAAAGAAGTTCCAATCACCTTTATTGATAGAGAAATTGGTGTTAGTAAAATGAGCAAGGGGATTATTAAAGAAGGGGTATTGGGTGTAATAAAGATTCAGTTTTTAAGCCTCACAAAAAAATATAGTAAGAAGGTTAAGGCTAAGAACATTTAGTAAAGCATTCTTACAGGTACGTATCAAAAATGATTTTTCTCCAATTGGAAATAAACGTGAATGAAGAAGACTTCATTAATACAACTTCATGTTGCTGTTTTTTTATGGGGCTTCACAGGTGTTTTAGGCAGACTAATAAGCCTTAACGAAGGACTATTGGTTTGGTATAGAATGCTCATTACTATTATTACGTTGTTCCTAATAATGTGGAAACAAGGGGCTTTACAAAAACTACCCACCAAAACCAGTTTGCAACTATTTCTCATTGGCGGCATCGTTGCGCTTCATTGGGTGTTTTTTTATGGGGCAATAAAAGTCTCCAATATATCCATTACACTCATCTGCCTATCCTCTAGCGGATTAATAACTGCTTTGATGGAACCCTTTATAGTGGGTAGCAAGTTTAGCATAAAGGAAGTTGCCCTTAGCTTAATGGGAATTATAGGTATTTATTTAATATTTCATTTTGACAGTAAATATCAAACAGGAATCATTGTAGGGATGATTGCCACCTTTTTGAGTGTTGCTTTTAGTGTGCTCAATAAACGCTTGATACATGATGTGCCGTCAAAAACCATCATGCTATACGAAATCTCTGGCGGCTGGCTGATACTTACTTTGTTGATGCCTTTATACCTTAAGTTCTCCCCTAGCCTATCCCTTTTTCCTACATCCTTAGATTGGGGTTGGCTTTTAATATTAAGTTGGGTTTGTACCGTGTTGGCAATGGATTTATCACTGAAAGCTTTGCGCCATCAGTCGGTTTTCACTCAAAACCTTACTTTAAACCTAGAACCTGTTTATGGGATTATACTAGCCTTTATTGTTTTTAAAGAAAACAAAAACTTGAATGCGAGTTTTTATGTAGGCTTCGGATTGATAGCACTATCTGTTGCCTTTCAGATGGTAAGGGTATTGCATTATAAGAAACATTAGGAGTGAAAAGTTGAGAGTCGAAAGTCGATAGTCCAGAGTTCCGAATAAAGTGTAAACTTTTTCACTTCTAACTTTCGACTTTTCACTTTCGACTCTCAGTGATGAAGCTTATTTCAATTGATAGGCAACTATCTTATTCCCATAAAATGTTGGTACATAAACAATCTTTTTCTTTGGGTCAAAACCAATATCTGCACTATTAATTTTCTTATCCCTGTTGTCAAATAATACCTGTTTGCTACCATCAGCCTTTACATAATAGCAGATACCCGACCATGCAGTAACTATAAACTCTCCATCCACTACTTTTTCCAATCCATCTGTGCTAGCTTCCATTCCATCAGCCACAGTAGTAATCTTCTTTTGTGCATCAACGCTCAGCAGAGAACCTTTATCCAATACGTAAAGAATGTCTTTGTCGCAAAACAATCCATTTGGTCCTTTTAATTTGTCTAGGTAGAGTGTAGCCACATCATTCTCTATTTTATGCACCGTAAACTTTCTTGTGTCGCTCACGTATACAGTACCTTTTTTATCAACGGCAATGTCATTCAAGAAAGTTGCACCTTCCACAGGTATGTGTTTGATAATTTTAGCAGCTTTAATGTCTATTACCACCACTTCAGAAAGGTCTGCAACGTAGAGCTTGTTTTTATAAAAACCCATGCCTTTAGGCGCATTAAGTCCGCTCACCCAATCGGTTACTAAAACTTTACCATCAAAAGCCACTTTGCCAATAGAACCTTTACCATCTTTTTCATTTGCCTTACCATCTATGTTCGAAACAAAGATGCAATCGCCTTTCAAGTAAAGTAATGCACTCTCTGGCGTTTTCAAGATGGTATCGGTCTCCCACAACTTTATTAATTCATGTGTTTGACCAAAAGAAATAGAACTAAAAAAAACAAAAAGACAATTAAAGAATAATTTCATGATAACTTTTTTTGTGTTAAAATATTAGTATAAAGAACGGCAAAAGAACAAATATTATCAACTAATAGTTCATGGCAAGGCTATTTATTGAACATGGAAAGTAAATCATTGAAAAAAAGTAAGATTATTTTAAAATATCCATTGCTATTCAAAAACCAACCCCTACATTTGCCGTCCGAAAATTTTTACATCATGTCTAGAGTATGTCAGGTAACAGGTAAGAGGCCAATCACAGGAAATAGTGTTTCTCACTCAAACATTAAGACCAAGCGCAGGTTCTTGCCTAATTTACAAACAAAGCGTTTCTTCTATGCTGAAGAAGACCGTTGGATTACCCTAAAGGTATCTTCCGAAGCTATCCGTACCATCAATAAAAATGGTTTGGGTGCTACTGTAAAGCTTTTGAGGGCTAAAGGAGAAAAAATTTAATTTTAACACTGCAAACTATTAATAGCAATGGCAAAGAAAGGCAATAGAGTTCAGGTGATTTTGGAATGTACCGAGCACAAAACAAGTGGTCAACCAGGTACAAGCCGTTATATCACTAAGAAAAATAAGAAAAATAATCCAGAACGTTTGGAGTTGAAGAAGTTTAACCCAATTTTGAAAAAAGTAACTGTTCATAAAGAAATTAAATAATCATGGCAAAAGCAGCAAAAACGGCGATTAAGACAAAAGATCAGAAAGCAGCCGCTGAGGCAAAAAACTACACTAAAGTAATTAAGGCTGTACGCAGCCCTAAGACTGGTGCATATACTTTTAAAGAAGCAATCATCCATAAGGATAAGATTAAGGATTTCTTAGAAGAAAAATAGTCTTTTGCTAAATAATATATTGGAGGGGTTGTCTATAAAGGCAACCCCTTTCTTATTTGTGGTTGATAAATCAAATGGCTACTCAGGACTATTTAACCATTAAGAGCAAAAAGGTTTTCATAATAAACACAAGGATTATTTAGTATAGTTTGTTTTGAATACAATTTGAATTCAACTTTAAACCTTGGTGTCCATAGTTTCTTCTTAGTGTCATTTGTGTTAAACACTTTCGGCGTTATGGCTTCTGAATCAGTAAATATTAAAGAAAGGTTTCAATATATATTCGAACCAGAATTGATTGCAGCTTTAG
>CANCVE010000018.1 GCA_947381435.1 Chitinophagaceae bacterium | reverse complement strand
TGTCTCGTCCTAAAAAAAGTTTACATGTTTGTTAGCTAATCCTGTAATAAGTTTACAGGTGTTTTTAATCCTGCAATTGGTTTACAATAGTAGGTTTTTTTCGATAATAATTCTTCCATAATCTTTCTGTTTTAATGGGTTGATTTGATTGATGTACTTCATTTGGTGTGGCATTTCCGATACTCATGTGCGGCCTTTCGGCATTGTACAAATCCACCACATCCCTTAACAATGCCTTTGCATCCTCAATATTATCCACCTGATAGGGTTCTAGATATTCCTCTTTCATGATGCCATTTATTCTTTCTGCCATGGCATTCTCCAGTGGGTCACCATTCTCTGTCATGCTGATCTGAATGTCATAATCCTGCAACAGCTTTACATACTGTTGGCTACAATACTGTATCCCCCTGTCACTATGGTGGGTGAGTTGTGTATGGCTCTCGGCCCCCAAGGCAGAGAGAGCCATACGCAACGCTTCGATACTTCCGGCTGCCTCCAATGTCTCTGACACAAAATAGCCCACTATCTTATGGCTGAAAGCATCGGTGATGAAACTGATGTACACATACCTGTCACCCACCTTCCAATAGGTAATGTCACTCACCCAAAGCTGGTTGATGGATGTAGGGATAAAGTCCCGGATAAGGTTGGGATACCGCCTGAGCCAATGCTGTGAATTGGTGGTCTGCATCCTCCTTTTACGCTTGCGTATCAGCAATCCATTGGCTGAAAGCAGCGTAAACAGTGCATCACGCCCCATCTTTATATTGTGTTCCACCATAAAGGAATGCATCATCTCATACAGCTTTCTTGTACCTATCCTGCGATGTTGTTTACGGATACCCAGTACCTTTTGTAATACCAATTCTTCCTCGGCTGTGGTGGAGACTCCTTCCCAGCCATTCTGATAATAAGCCTGTCTGCTGATACCAAACCATCCACATAGCCTGGCCAATCCTATGTGTTGAAAACTGTCTTTCATTGCCGCTATGGTTTGGTATTGTACTTTTTTCTGATCGGAATCTTGAACTCCTTCTCCGCAATATCGACCATCGTCGAAAACGCAATGGCCTTCAGCTCTGCTTCCTTCAACTGCTTTTCCAACTCGGCAATCCGCTTCTCCAATTGAAGCTTCTCAAATTCCTGTTCCGATAATTCCTTCTTTGGCATCTCTTCTGTATTGGAAGCAATAGTAGCTATTGTTTGCTTAACAGTTTTGATATAACCTAACTGACGCATCCATTTTATTAATGTGCCGTGTTCTGATTGTCCAGTGTACTTCTCCCAAATGGCTTCTTTTGTACAGCCACTTGACAGGTACTCCTTAATCATTTCATGGCGCTCCCTGTCTGTAAAATAACGCCCCGCTTTTTGAATGATTTTCTTCTCCATTTTTACACCTTTTTAATTTTTTAAAGTGTAAACCTATTTTAGGACAAGACAAGGTTTAGATTTTTGGATTTGGATGGAGAAATAGGGGTGCGGATAATGTGGGGTTTTGACATCCATTTACGCTTATATCTCCGCTATTATCTTACTGTTCTTCTGCTTGGAGGAGGTAGGAGGTGGATTGAATAAATTATTTTTCATCTCGTATCACTTTTTTGTCAAATATTTCCCCATCTTTACTGCATTGGTAGAAGAAGCGTCCATTGAAAATCTGTCCGAGAGAATCTTCTTTTCCTGAAATTTTATTTGAGTGAACCAGTTACAAATTGGTTCGACTGTTACACGCAAGTCATCCAACGGAAGACTTGCACAAAAGGAGCTATAGTTTATACCTAAAACAATTTAAAATTGATATGAAAATTTCATTTATTGACATCCAGAATTTTAGAAGATTAAAAGCTTGTAGAATAGAAATTTCCGAAAAAGAGACTCTATTTGTTGGTGCAAACAATAGCGGAAAAACAACTGCTATGAATGCACTTATTTATTTTTTAAAAGAAGATAAACAATTTACAACACGTGAGTTTACATTATCCAATTGGGCTGCTATTAATAAGATAGGGAACGATTGGGTTGAAGCAGCAAATGATCCAGATAATAAAAAGGCAGACCTGACTATTGGAATTTGGGAAGATTATTTACCTCAAATTGATGTTTGGATCGATGTAAAGGAAGATGAGGTTTATCATGTCACTAAATTGCTTCCCTCATTGGGTTGGACGGGAGGATTACTTGGTGTTAGGCTTCGATTTGAACCCAGGGATTTAGTGACATTGTATCAAGAATTTACTGAATATTTTCTTAAGGCAAGTAATACTAAAAATTCATCAGCTGACCACAAAGATTTAAAACTATGGCCTCATTCACTCATGGATTTTTTTGAAAGTAAGTTAAATACTCATTTTTCAATCTCTGCTTATAAATTGGATCCTGCCAAAAATATTTCTTTTCAAAAGCTATCAACTAATAGTGTCCCTTTAGATAACAAACCTTTCAAGGGGCTTATTAAAGTAAATAGTATTGATGCACAAAGAGGTTTTTCTGATGTCAATACTGAAAACCAAAATCATGGTAGACTTTCAAGCCAACTCTCTGATTACTATGCAAAACACTTGGATCCAAAGGAAAACCCATCACCTTCGGATTTAGAAGTTATAAAATCTATTGAGAGTTCAAAAAATGAATTTGATAGTAGACTTAAAAATAGTTTTGGGCCTTCTTTTAAAGAACTTGAAGGCTTAAATTATCCAGGATTGGGTAGCCCTAGAATCAGTATTTCAACTAAAGTCAACCCAATAAACAATATTGAACATGAATCTGCTATTACTTATCAGCTTAATGATGAGGAGTCAAATCATGATGTTAAACTTTTTTTGCCAGAAAAATATAATGGATTAGGGTATCAAAACTATATTTCAATGGCATTTAAACTCATTCGCTTTAGAGATGAATGGATGAAGGTTGGTAAAAGTGCTACGAGAAATAATTTGCCAGAAGGCGAAGAAGAATTTGAACTTATACATCTTGTATTAATAGAGGAACCAGAAGCGCATTTGCACCCACAAGCACAGCAGGTTTTTATTGCCAAAGCTTACGAAATACTAAGGAATAATTCATTTATTTTAAAAGCCGATTCACCCTTTTCCACACAATTGATTGTTAGTACACACTCAAGTCATATTGTACATAAGGTCGACTTTAATTGTTTGAGGTATTTTAAAAGAGAGTTTGCTAAGGATACAGTTAGCATTCCAACTTCAAAAGTTGTCAATCTTTCAGAAGTTTTTGGAAAAAAAACTGTTACAGCGGAAGAAGAAACTAGAAAATTTGCAATTAGATACTTGAAAACAACACATTGCGATATATTTTTTGCTGATGCTGTAATTATGGTTGAAGGACCAGCAGAAAGAATGCTATTGCCTCACTTTATTCAAAATAATTTTAAGGATTTAGCAATCTCTCATATCACAATTTTGGAAATCGGTGGAAGTCATGCCCATACTTTAAAACCTTTAATAGAAAGGTTGGGAGTATTTACATTAATTATTACAGATTTAGATTCAATTGAGCAAAAAGCTCATCCAACTACAGGTAATATCACTTGGCCAAAAGTGCCACCTTCTAGGGGAAAAGGGTTTAAAACTGGAAATGACACCTTGAAAACATGGATACCAAAAAAAGACTTACTAGATGAAGTTTTAGACGCAACAGCGAGTGAAAAATGTTCTAGTGATCTTTCAATCCGTGTTGCCTATCAATTTCCTCTAAAAATTCAATTTAACGGAAATAAGGTAGAAGCTATACCCTATACTTTCGAAGATGCTTTAGTATTTGAGAATCTGACTCTTTTTAATACGACCAGCGGGACGGGATTAATAAAAAAACTAAGAGAAGCGATTCTTAATACTACGTCTAGTATTGAAGTAGCAAGTAAAGAAATGTTTGATGCAATAGATAAAGGGGATAAAGCAAAATTTGCACTAGATGTCATGTATTCAATTGACCCTGTAGAATTAAAAGTTCCAGGTTATATTGATGAAGGACTTAAATGGCTTCAAGAAAAGTTACAAATAGTAAATAAATCATCAGTAAAATAATAAAAATGACTTTAAATAAATCGAAGGACAACTTAGATCTTAATGTTGATGATGAAATTTATAGTTGTCTTAATTTGGAAAACCCTAAAAGTTTTTTTCTTTTTGCTGGTGCAGGTTCGGGCAAAACAAGGTCACTTGTTGAAGTCTTACGAAGATTGAAAATTGATAAAGGAGCGCATTTACGAATGCATAAACAGCAAGTGGCAATAATTACTTACACAAATGCTGCGAGCGATGAAATTAAACACCGTTTAGGGTTTGATTCACTATTTAAGGTTTCAACAATTCATAGTTTCATATGGGAATTAATAGAACCTTTTACAGTTGATATTAAAGAGTGGCTTGTCCAAGATATTCAAGCGGCAATCACAGAGTTGGAATTAAAACAAATAGGTGGTCATGCGAATTCTGCAGCTGCAATTAAAAGAACAAGAGATATAATTTCAAAAAGAGAACGTTTAGAAAAACTTGACGAGGTAATTAAATTTACCTACAGTCCTAACGGAAACAACAGGGGCAAAGATTCATTAAATCATACAGATGTTTTGAAAATAGGTGCTTCATTTATTTCGACAAAACCTTTAATGCAGCAAATATTAATTAAGAAATATCCATTCCTTTTAATTGATGAAAGTCAAGATACGAACAAGAATTTGATTACATCTTTTTTTGAAGTTCAAGTCAACCATAAAAAAAGCTTTGCTATTGGCCTATTTGGAGATATGATGCAACGTATTTTTCCAGGAGGGAAAGAGAAACTTGGTGAGGACTTGAATGAAGATTGGGTAAAGCCTGAAAAGAAAATGAATTTTAGATGCCCCAAGAGGGTGGTAAAATTAATTAATAAAATAAGACTTGATGTGGACGGAAAAGAACAAAAAACACTAGAAAGTCAGATTGAAGGATTTGTTAGATTATTTATCGCAGATGTAAATACGACTGACAAGCAAGCCTTTGAAATAGAAGTTTGTAAAAAAATGAAAACTATTACACAAGATGAAAATTGGTCTGAGACAAATAAAATTGTAAAAACGCTAACCTTAGAACATCTTATGGCGGCTAAGCGAATGGGCTTCGATAGTTTATTTCTTCCCTTATGTCGTGTTGAAAGCTATAAAACAGGATTGTTGGATGGGTCATTACAAGGAATTGCTTTTTTTACTAATCGAATATTGCCGTTAATAAAAGCAATGAAAATTAAGGATGAATTAGAAGTTTCTCGAATCATCGCTCAATATTCTCCTTTACTTGATAAAAAAGAACTCAAAACAAAGAAAAATCAATTTGCCATATTGAAGCAAGCTAACGATGGTATAAATGAATTGGACAAACTTTGGGAGGATGGTAAAATTCCTGCCCTTTCTCTAATTTTGGATTCTGTATATACTTCAAAATTATTTAGTATTCCTGATATTCTATTAAAAGCTATAGGAATCGTATCAAATGAAAAAAATGAAGAAATTGAAACTGACGAAGAGGAAGATGAAGAAAAAGAGACTGCTAAGTTATCTGCTTGGAAAGAAGTATTGAAGTCGCCATTTACACAAATTGAAAAATATTTTGAATATATCTCTGATTCCTCTCCTTATGGCACCCACCAAGGCATAAAAGGGTTGGAGTTTGATAGAGTAATGGTTATTCTTGATGATGAAGAAGCTGGGGGGAATCAGTTTAGTTATGAAAAATTATTTGGAGCAAAGGAGTTTTCTGATAATGATAATAACAATATAAAAGATGGTAAAGACTCTACGCCAGAAAGAACTAAGCGACTTTTTTATGTTACTTGTAGTAGGGCTAAAAAGAGTTTGGCAATTGTTGCTTATACAAGCAATCCTGAAAAAGTTAAAGAAACAGTTTTAAGTGAAGGGTGGTTTGAAAATGGAGAGGTAGAAATAAGTTAAGAAGATTTGTCAAATACTCCCCACTAGCACAAATGTTCGGCGATAGCCGTTCACTAGCCTGTGAATTTCGGAGAGTTTAATAAATTACCAACCATTAAATACACTACGAAAATCGGGATGCTAGCTTATGAGTCCTTTTATGGGTTAGTACTATATAAAGCATAGGGATAAAGTCATCTAATTGTTGCCGTTGTGAAAGCTGACAGGTCTTTAAGACCTGTCAGCTTTGTCCCCTCGCGTAAGTCTTCCGTAGGATGACTTGTGTGTACTAGTCGAACCAATTTGTAAGTGGAATTCGCTAAGGTAGTACCCCATTTCCTGCAATTGTGTATTCTGTGAAGCATACCTTCCTAAATATTCCCAAACAAAGGCAAGGACTTTTTATTTTTCAGTACACAACCCATTGTATCTTTACTTTTTAATTATCCTAGTTCGTAAGCCGCCTTAGCTCAGTTGGTTAGAGTGTTTGTTTCGTAAACAATTGGTCACGGGTTCGATTCCTGTAGGCGGCTCTTCAGCCAATTTCTATCTCCCAGCTAATCCGCGTCAACTTTGCTGCTACCGCACTGTCTGTAACGCGTGGCTTCGCTAAGATATTGGCCGATGATTTAATTTGAAAAGCCTCTGTAACAGCAACATCTTTTTGTCCAATAACTTAATGGTTATTGTTTGTATATCTTTGTAATTAAATTTATTTAATAATGTACAGAGAAATAGTTTTTCCGAGCGAACAGCAGCCTGTTTATAAGTTTCCCAAAGAAACTTATGGGAAGAAGGTGGAAATTGTTGTTGAAGAGGCTTTGGTTGAGGACAATAAACCTGCCTCATCGCTATTGAACGACTCCTATACTATAAACGATGTGCTTATTAAAAAAGCTTCGAACAAGCAGAAAATTGCAGAAATGGCTGGCTCATTGACCAATCTTAACCTTCACGCCGAAAAAATACGTGGAGAAGCATGGAACCGAAACAAATAGTTATTGACACAGACGTACTAATCGAGTTATTGGATAACACCAAGCCCAAACATCTTGAAGTATTGGCATCCCTTCAAAAACTAGAGGATAAAGACATAAAATTGATGCTTTCTGTAATTACAAAAATGGAACTTATACAGGGTTCTAAGAATAAAAACGAAGTGACTAGGTTGCTATACCAAATAGAGAGTTTTGAAAGTATAGAACTATCCTCATCGGTTGGTGAAATGGCTTTTAACCTGATTCTGAAATATTCTAAAAGCCATTCACTCAAGATTCCAGATGCCATCATCGCAGCAGATTGCTTATTATCAAGCATCCCGTTATTTACGTTTAATACAAAAGATTACAAGTTTATAAGCGGGCTGAAATTATATAGTTAGCTTCCCACAGCTAGTCCACTCGCGCATTCTTCCGTAGGATGACTTGTGTGTACTAGTAGAACCAGTTTGTAACTGGAATTCGCCTAGGTTAAAGCATCAAATAACTAAACCAAAAAAGAATAAGACAGCCCAAAAGCAATATAACCTGTACCCTGCACCAAAAAGGAAATATGTCTGGTAAATATAAAACTGGCGAAGCGGCTATTGCGCATTTTGTAACCTGCCAGTGGTAAACTGGGTGGATAATTTAGCCCATTTGCCCTTCGACAAGCTCAGGGTGACAATCAGGTTGATTTTCGAAATGAACTATTTGTCATTTACTATAAACTTTAGATTCTCTAATTAATGTTTCTGGGTGACAATCAGGCTGCTAATGACAAGTTTGGAAATTGTTGAATATAGATAGTGATAATTTATGCTCTTTGCCCTTCGACAAGCTCTGGGTGACAATTATCGTGATTATCGAAATGAACTTTTTGTCATTTACTGTGAACTTGAGAACGTCTTTAAAATAACTTGAAATTTAATGCGGTTCATTAACTAAAATCTAATAACTCATATCTCATAACTAAACTAGTATCCATATTTCTCCTTCCATCTATCTTTCAAAAACTTGCGCAGCTCATTTTCTCTTGCATTGTTGCCGGGCTTGTAGAAGGTGGTGCCTTTTAGTGTATCGGGCAGGTATTCTTGCTCTATAAAGTTGCCTTCGCCAAGGTGCGAGTATTGGTAGTTTTTACCATAGCCTATATCTTTCATTAACCTTGTTGGGGCATTACGAATGTGCAGGGGTACGGGTAAGTCGCCCGTTTGTTGCACCGTTTGCAGGGCATTGCCTATTGCCTCATAAGCGGCATTACTCTTAGCAGAAGAAGCCAGATAAGTGGCACACTGCGAGAGAATAATTCGGCTTTCGGGATAGCCAATCTTGCTAACGGCTTCAAATGTTGCATTGGCTAATAGTAAGGCATTAGGGTTGGCATTACCTATATCTTCACTAGAAAATATAAGCATCCTTCGGGCAATAAACTGTACATCTTCGCCACCTTCTATCATTCGCGCCAGCCAATACACTGCACCATTGGGATCGCTGCCCCTCATGCTTTTAATGAAGGCCGAAATGAGGTCGTAGTGTTGCTCGCCCGATTTATCGTAGAGTGCAATCTTCTGTTGGGCTATACGCATCACTGCATCATCGGTAATAGTTATCTTTTTATCCTTCGCTCCAGCAGTTTGTACTACTAGTTCTAGCAGGTTCATCAGTTTGCGGGCATCGCCACCGCTTATCTTTACCAAGGCAGCCGTTTCTTTTAAGTCTATCTGGTACTGCTGTAGTTTTTCGTCTTTTTCTATTGCCTGATGAAGTAGTTTAATAAGGTCTTCCTCTTGCAACGATTTCAAGATATATACTTGCGCACGACTTAGTAAGGCACTATTAACTTCGAAGGAAGGGTTTTCGGTAGTGGCGCCAATGAGTGTGATGACGCCCTTTTCTACAGCACCTAACAATGCATCCTGCTGCCCTTTGTTGAACCGATGAATTTCATCTATAAAAAGTATTGCCTTATTGGTTTGGCTAGCCTGCGCTATTACATCGCGAACATCTTTAACGCCACTACTGATGGCACTTAGCTGAAAGTAGGGAACATTAATGGCTTGCGCAATGATATTGGCAATGGTAGTTTTGCCAACACCGGGCGGTCCCCAAAGAATAATGGAAGGTAAGTTTCCTTGTAAAATAGAAGATCGGAGGATACTTCCTGCGCCAGTAAGATGTCCCTGACCAACCAAATCATCCAATGTGCGTGGGCGCATCCTCTCGGCAAGCGGTATATTATTGTTCAAAATGAGTTATTTTAGGTAAACCGCAAGGTATAGATAAAACAAATGCGATAGGTGAGGGGGATTGCTATTAATTTATGATTTATTATGCCACAAAGACACTAAGACAACAAGGTGCACAAAGAAAAAAGAAAAAAGAAACTTGACTTAGCGTCTTTGTGTGGAGAATAAAAGGAGAGAAAATTGGAATAAATGTTTGGTGTAAACTCAAATTAATAAGTTTATTTGTAGTTGTCATTAACTGATGATATATATAAACAAAATGCCAATGTTTAACAAGCTGATTCTTTACTGTTTGATAGTAATTGTATTTTTATCAAACGTTGATACTTATGGACAAGATTATAAAAGCAATTTAGATGACTACAATGACAGCATAAAAACAATTGCCATCATGCCTTTTAGGTTGTTTGTTGGTAGAAATGGGGCTAAAACGGATACTACTGCCGATATGGAAAAAGGAGCGACAATAAAGAAGTCGTACTTAATGCAACAGAAATTAAGTGATTGGTTGCCCAAAAACATAAAGCATCAAAGTGTTAGTATTTTGGAGGTAACTAAAACTGATTCGTTGTTGCGGAAAACCAAACTTTCATTTGATGCTTTATTAGGGTTGAATGCGGGTGCTTTGTGTAAATATTTGGGTGTTGATGCCATTGCGTACTGCGAAATTAAGATGAGTAATCCTGACTATAAATTAGGTGATGTAATTACAGAAGATCTGGTAGATGCCATGGTATCTAATACAATTGGCGTATCGAGTGCTAAAAGGGATAAAATGAATAATACCACTTATGCTATGCGTATTGTGGATAATACTGGTAAGGAGGTTTGGAGATATGCAAGGGAAATAAGGGGATATTCGAGTAGTAATAATGCCGATAAATTGTTTGACACATTTAATTATTACATTTCGAATAATTTGCCATTTGTAACTTCTAGTCCATCATCAAAAAGAAGATAAGAACTCGTTTGCTTATCAATGGTTTGAGTGAGAGAACAATGCTTTGTAAGTAGCTCTAGTAAAATAGCAGCCCCTTATTTAGTAGTTTGGATTACATCGTCAATACCTTTTCTTAGTCCCGCATGATTTGCTTTGAAAGCGGAAGGGGTTAGTCCTGTTATCTTTTTAAACTGGTTGCTTAAGTATGCCATACTACTGTAACCTAATTTATAAGATATTTCGGAGAGTGAGTATTCATTATAAGCCAACCATTCCTTGGTTTTTTCTATCTTTTGAAGAATGAAAAACTGTTCTAATGTGATACCTTCAAGTTGCGTAAAAAGTTTAGATACTGTAGAGTATTCCCTGTAGATATGCTTAGTAACATATTCTGTAAGAGAAAAATGCTCATCAATTTCGCCTCCTTGTACCAATTCTCTCAAAGAGGTTTTGGTTTTTTCTATCATCGTTTTCTTTTGGTCATCCAATAGCTCAAAGCCAATTGCTTCAATACGATCTTTAAAGGCAGAAATAAGCTTTTCGGTTGGGGTATCTTTTAGTATTACCTCTCCCAAATCTACGCTTTCATAGTTAATGCCTACTTCTTGTAGTACCGTTTCAATAGCCATCTTGCAACGAAGGCATACCATATTTTTTATATAGATTGTCATTTTATGTATTATTTGCTTTTCAAAACTAAGGTAGTTGACTTCATTAATTTGTTTTTTAGCGTCTATTTAGTTCAGAATGAATGTATAAGAGAATTTTTTCACTGGTATCTTTCAAAATAGATTAATTATTTATGAAATGTAAATGAAATATTCTACTTTTGACAATTAATGTGTATCTTTTACACAGCTTGTTTTGAAAATGAAATAAAATTGTCAATTGGATTTATTTGCTTGCTAACGATATACTACAATAAAAAATAATCATTACAAAAAGTGGTGCTGTTGATTGTATGGCACCCTTATATGATCACAAATTTAACATATGAAAAAGTTTACACAGATTGTACTCGCAAATCTTGCGCTTGTTATTTTGCTTACTTGTATTACTTCTAGGCTTTATGCTAATGGTGCCGCAAACGGTAATGCTGGTGTTATTTTACAATTGAACGGAGGCGCAAAAACCATTTATAAAGTTTATGATGGTGGATGGGGGAATGATGGGGGTACAGGATGGTATGGTATTCAGGGAGCACCAACCTTTAGCGGTACAAATCTTGGTAATCTAAATTCATTAACGCTAAATGGGATGGCAATTGTGGGTTGGACTGATAATGCTGACTTTGTTTCTGGCCAGATTCAATACAAAATATGGTTAAATGGTACATCAGAGCCCGGTTCTGTAACTGGCTCTTTTAATGTTGGAGGGTATGGTAGTGCTTGTTCGGTTCAGGATGTACAATCGTCAAGTGGTACTAATAGAAAAGTGGGTTGGGATGCGTCAAGTGTAGATTTATTAAGCGGATTAACTCCTGGTGTCTATAATTTAAAGATTTATCCCTATGGTCAAATGAGGTATAATTGTGGATCATATAATCAGGTAAATAATGCCGCAGTTACTGCTACATTCAACGTAAATCCGACTGTTACATTTAACGCTAATGGAGGATCTGGCTCAATGTCAACTCAAAATGTAAATTACAATACTGCAACTGCTTTAAATTCAAACGCATTTACTTACACAAGTTACACATTTAATGGTTGGAATACTGCGGCTAATGGATCAGGTGCTTCTTATGCTAATTCTGGAAATGTAACTTTTACTGCTAATACTACTTTGTATGCTCAATGGCTACCTTATCCTACAATAACTTCTTTTAAAGTAAGTGGAACTACTTCTACTAATGGTTACATAGGACAAACTTTACAAATTATAGGTACAAGTTTTTCTAGTGGCATCAATACTGTAACGTTTAATGGAGGTTCTTCTATTTCTGCCACATATATTAGTTCTACTGAAGTTGATGTGGTAATACCATCTTCGGCTACAACTGGTTTGGTTGCCTTAACTACTGCTGGAAACCTAACTTCCGGAGTATCTTATACTATATTAGGGTATATCTCTACTGCATCTACTGATTGGAATACTGGAACTACATGGCTTGGTAATTCTATACCAACTGCAAGTGCAAATGTAACCATCGCAAATGCAGTAACTGTAACTGGTTCCGTATCAAACGCTGTAAATACACTAACTATTAATAGTGGAAGTAGCTTAACTTTTAGTTCTACTGGGGCATTAACGGCAACTACCGTTACCAATGGTGGTACATTAGCAATGTCGGCAGGAACATTAACAATAGCCTCGGGTGGAACATTTACAAACAATACTAATGGTACCTCATTTGGTGGAGGAACAGTTAGCTTTAATGGGGCAGGTACAATTAATGGAACAGATGCAATCACATTCAATAACCTAGGTTTAACAACAGGGACACTGACACTTACTACTGTGCCAACAATTAATGGCACTTTCACACTTAGCGGTGGTAGTGTAAGTGCTGCACCGAAATATGGTACTAGTTCTTTACTGAAGTACAATACAGGAACGACTTATGGTAGATCTAACGAATGGAGTGCTACAACTGGTACAGTTGGTACTACCGCTGGTTTGCCACAAAGTGTACAGATTAGTAATAATACGACCTTAAATTTTCCAAACGGTTCTTCTTCTCCTGCAAGAACAATTGCTGGAAATTTTACAATTGATGCTGGTTCTGCATTTTATATGGATTATGGGGCACCATTATCCACAGGTGCATTAACTATTGGCGGAAATGTTACAGCAAATGGGAATTTGTCGTTGGGAAATCAATCTGGCGGGGATATTTATGTTGGAGGTAACTGGAGTCATGGGGGTGGAACATTTAATGCAAATGGTAGGGCTTTGTTTATGAATGGAAGTCTTGCACAAACAATTTCAAACACAAATTCAACAAATGAGTCTTTCCCTTATTTGATAATTAACAATACTAGCGGTGGTGTTTCTTTAAACAGTCCTGTTTCTATTACAAATACCTTGACATTAACGAGTGGTATCCTAACAACAACTAGCATCAACAAATTGTCAGTGACCAACACTGCTATTAGTGCAATTTCTGCAACAACAAGTTTTAGCGCTTCTACATTTATAAACGGACCTCTTACATGGAGTCTGCCAAACTCATCGGCTTCAAATTATATATTCCCCGTTGGTGTTGGTACTACCTATTTACCTTTTTCTATAAGTAGCCCAATAGGAACATCACCTATTGTTACAGTTCAGGCATACGCAGCAGATGTGAATGTTTCTGCTAGTTATGGGTCAAATTTATCTGGAATTAGTCACTCTGAATATTGGATTGCTTCCAATACAGGTACTTTTACTTCTGGAACAATATTGTTAGCCAAAGCAGCATTAGGTTCTAATACTGCAATTGCAAACAGTGCAACTACAACTTCGTTTACATCTTTTGGAGGAACAATTGGCAGTAATTTGATTGCAAGTAACACTTTGATTTCTACCTCAACAGTTGGCTCGTTAGGTTATTTTGTAATGGCAGTGTCTGCCCTTCCGATAATTACTAGTTTCACCACCGCCAATAATAATGGCACTACAACTTCTGGATATGTGGGAACAACAGTAACAATTACTGGTACTAATTTAGGTGGAGCAACGGCATTGTCTGTAGGCGGAACGCCAGTTACTATAGCTTCAAATACTAGTACTCAAATAACATTTGTTGCCATAGCTGGTTTAAGTGGTACAATTTCAATTACAAATCCAATTGGCACTGGTATTTCTAGTAGTAGTTATGCAGACTTAGGATACATCTCCACTGCATCTACCGATTGGAATACAGGAACTACTTGGCTTGGTAATTCTGTACCTACTGCAATTGTAAATGTTACTATCGCAAATGCAGTAACAGTAACAGGTTCAGTATCAAATGCTGTAACAACGCTAACTATAAATGGTAGTAGTAGTTTAACCTTTAGTTCATCAGGTTCATTAACGGCAACTACAGTAACTAATAATGGAACATTAGCCATGTCGGCAGGAACATTAACGATAGCTTCAGGTGGAACTTTGACAAATAATACAAATGGTACCTTATTTAGTGGAGGTACTGTTAGTTTTAGTGGAACAGGAAATGTAGGAGGAAGTAATCCAATCACTTTCAATAATCTTTTAAGTTTAAGTGGTGTGGTAAATCTTAATACTGCACCTACAATTAATGGTACACTTACTATTAATACCAGCGGGGGTGTTGGTGTAAATGCGCCATATTATGGAACATCTTCTACCTTATTCTACAATGCTTCAACCACAACAGGGTCTCCATACAGCCGTACTTATGAATGGATTGCTGGTACAACAAATAGTAGTTCTGCAGGCTATCCTAATAATGTTACTATAGGTAGTAGTTCAGTTGGTTGCGTTTTGAATATTAATAATGTTGCTGCACTACAAATGGGTGGTATTTTGACTATTGGGTCTTCCTCTGGCCCTTCATGTTCTTTGCAAATGAATGAATCAACAACTCCATATCCGCTTACTGTTGTAGGTAACGTTAGTGTGAATACTACCGGAACATTATTACTTGGCAATTTGGTTAGTAGCTATGCAGGAGATTTGTATCTAAAGGGTAGTTTTACCAATATCGGTACATTTAATAATAATGGAAGGGCAGTGTTTTTTAATGGTTCATCTGCACAAACAATTTCAGGTAGCGCATTAAACACTAGTAGCGGAACTTCAAATAATTTTTCTTACTTGTATATTAGTAGTACATCAAATACTGTTTCACTTGCAAACAATATTACGGTAAGCAGTACACTGAATATTGCTTCTGGCGCAACACTTTCTGATGGAGGAAATACGCTATCTGTTTCTGGTGCAAGTGTGGTTAATAATGGCACACACTCAAGTACTGGTTCAGGTAAAATTAAACTTACGGGAAGTAGTGCTGGAATAAGTGGTACAGGAGCTTTTCAGAATTTAGAAATTAGCCTGGCCAGTAATAGTAATATTGCTACTATATCTAATAGTTTTAGTGTATCTGGTAATTTAACTGTTACACAAGGAAGAGTTCAACCATCTGGAGCGGGAAGGGTAATTACAATGAGCGGTACATTACAAAGTGTTAGTGTGGCAAATACCAATGGGTTTATTTATGGAGCAGATAATTCTCCAAATGATTTGTCTTTAGCCATTAATAGTGGGAGTACCACCACATTTACTGGTACATCTACTACAACTTCAGATGATGGTAATAAATTTTATAACATTACTGTAAATGGCACTTTAATACTAAGTAGTGGTATCCTTTGTAAATTTGGCAGTTTTACTGTTGCAGGGACTTTGCAGATAAATAGTGGTGGATATATTCAAAGTAGTAATGCCACTAACGGGGCTTCTGCGTCCTCTAATAAAGCAGCTAGTTATTCTTCGGGGACTTTGATTTATAATACTGGTGGTCCATATTCTACTACTGATTATGAATGGCCGACTTCAAGCTCACCAACAAATATTACGGTACAGAATTCAACTAACGTAACATTAAATAGTAGTAAAACGATTGCAGGAACCTTAACTCTAACAGCTGGTACTTTTGCAATTGGAAGTAACTCACTCACATTGTCTGGTTCTTATATTGCAGGAACTGCCAATAACCTAACCACAACCTCTTCCTCTAGTCTGTTATTAAATTGCACTGGTTCTGGACCATTTACATTGCCTAATTTTACGGCAATTAATAACCTTACCTTAAATACAAGTGGACAGGCTTACAACTTAAATAGTAGCCCGACAATAAGTGGAACCTTGACCTTAACAGCAGGTACTTTTGCTGTGGGAAGTAACACGCTTACATTGTCTGGTCCTTACATTGCAGGAACAGTGAATAATTTAACTACTACTTCTTCATCTAGTCTTGTATTAAATTGTACTGGTACTGGGCCCTTTACTTTGCCAAATTTTACTGCTATAAATGGCTTAACTATTAATTCTGGTACTAATACTTATAACTTAAATAGTAGCCCAACAGTAAGTGGTGCGGTAACATTAACTGCTGGAAAGCTTTCTATAGGTAGTAACACTTTAACCTTAAGCAGCACACTTACTTGTTCAGCTACCAATTCTCTTGTAGGGTCTACTACATCAAACCTTACCATTCAAGGAACAGTTGGGTCTGTTTATTTCAGCGGAACTACTTCTTTAAATAATATTACTGTAAATAGTGGTTCTATGATACTTCGTACTGCTTTAACCATGAGCGGTACTGTTTTAGTTGCTGGTGGTAAATTTGAAGTAGGTGCAATCACACAATCGATTCCTGCATTCAATATGACTTCTGGTACCCTACAATTGGATGCTTCTTCCACTGTTCGATTTACAGGTACATATAGCGCAAGTAGTGGTAGTACATTAAATGCTTATGCAATACCTACTATCGCAACAAATAGCACCATCTCCCTTGAGGTTACTAATAATACTACTAGGTTCCCTGGTTCTGGAGTTATTGTAAACAATGGACTCTCATTAGGACCAGTTACTACTTGTATGGGTAACCTAGTGATGGCATTGCCAAATCCTGCGAATAGTGTTACATGGAAATCAGCTGGTTCTACTGTACTTATTTATGGTATACTAAGTTTAAATAGTGGAGTGATTGTTACAACTACAAATACTGATGTATTATCTGCCGCTTCTGTTACAAATGCTGGGGGCGCAGCTAGCTATGTAAGTGGTCCGCTTGGAATTTCTGCTACAACAACTTCTGCAGTTACTTTCCCAATAGGTAAAGGGGGTAATTATCGTCCAGTAACTTTTGCATACTCATCAGCCAATGCTGGTAATGCTGCCGTAATTGAGCAATTTGAAGCTAGTTTCCCTGGTACAATTCCTTCAGATGTTAGTTTTAGTAGATTTGGAACCCGTTACTACAATATCATACAATATCAGACTGGTTATGCCTATACCATTGGTTTAAATAATGGAGGTGCAACACCAACAGGAACAGTGAAAATTATTAGAAGAGATGGGGCAAGTGTAACAACAAATGCTAATGCAACCAGTTTCAGTTCTCCAACCTACACTACATCTTCCTCTTACACTGCAAGCACCTATCTTTCTAACGATGTTTCTTTAGTGGAAACAGCTATTCCGCTTACAATTACTGCATCTGCACAAAGTAAAACTTATGGCGCTGCATTGTCACCATTGGCAGCATCATATTCTGTAAGTGGTTTAGCTGGCTCTGATAACATAAGCAGTGTTACATTAACAAATAGTAATACTGGTAATGGTAACTCTCCAGTTACAGATGTGCCTGGAACTTATACAATTACTCCAAGTGCTGCTGTATTCTCTTCTGGTGTAAGTGGTGCTTATAATATTACTTACAATACTGGTAGCTTAACAGTTAATGCCGGTACTGCGGGAGTTTGGATAGGTATTGCGAGTACAGATTTTAATGCTGTCACTAACTGGCAAAGTTATTCTACACCAATTAGTAGTACCAATGTTTCCATAGGAACTGGTACCACCTATTTGCCACTACTTACGGCTACCTCTAGTATTAATAACCTGAGTCTTGCTAGCGGAACTGCTATTGGTTTAAATGGTCAATCGCTTACTATCAATGGTGTTGTTTCTGGAAGTGGTACTATTACATCCACATCAGCTTCAAGTTTAACGATTGGAGGCACAGCAGGTACACTTAACTTTACTTCGGGCTACAACTCTATCAAAAATCTAACGTTGAATAGCAGCTCTACTGCTACCTTGGGTACACAACTTAATATTGTGGGTGGTAGCACTCCTGGTGTTGTAACTATTGGTAGTATTGCTAATTTAACAACAGGAGGTAATCTTACACTAAAATCTGATGTTAATGGGACAGCCAGAATTGACCAAGTATTAGGATCAATTTCCGGAAATGTAACAGTAGAAAGGTATATTTCTTCAAAGGCTAGTCGTAGGTTTAGCTTTATTGGTAGTCCTGTTACTCAAACTGTGCGTAATGCTTGGCAACAACAAATTTATGTTACAGGTTCAGGAACTGGAGGAACACCTTGTGGCAGTACCTCCGGTAATGGTGGAACTACAGACAAGTATAATAGCAACGGATTTGATGCAACAATTAATAATGCAAATTCAATATTGACTTACGCGGCTACAACTACAAATAATAGCCATTATGTAAGTATTGCTAATACTGGCGTTAGTCTTACACCCGGAACTGGTTATTCAGTAAACATTCGAGGTGACAGAAATAGTGGAAACACAAATTGTTCTAATCAGTTAACCAATACTTCTCCAATGGCTCCCGAAGCAGTTACATTGAGTGCATCAGGCACCGTTACTACTGGCGATTTGGCAGTAGCATTAAATGATAAAACGGTTCACAAGTTTACATTATTGTCTAATCCATATCCTAGTCAAATTAGCTTCACAGCATTACAGGCTAGCAATAGCATTATTAATAATAAAATGTGGTCTTTTAGTCCATTTGGTTCTGGAAACTTTACTACTTATGCTAACGGGGCTATTGTGAATGGAGCTTCTGGATTTGATAATACAAATGGAGACTACATTGCTAGTGGGCAAGCATTCTTTGTGGAGGCAAATACTAATGGAAGCGTTACATTCCATGAAAGTCATAAATGTTCAGGGGTTGTACCTAATACCAATTACTTTGGTGTAAAATCTGACAAGATGATTAGGGTTGGATTATACAATAATACAAATACTCGTTTGGATGAAGCTTTAGTTAGATATAATAGCTTTGGATCTAAAGAGTATGTTAATGAATGGGATGCTACTTCGTTAAGTCTCTCTAGTCAAGCTTTAGTTACATTCAAGGGAGTTAATAAGTTGGCCATAGCGACACATCCACTTTCAGTTTCAGCAGATACTACACAATTGGGTGTTGCCATAAAAGCGGGGTCTTATACTTTAGGATTTAGTCAGTTAGAATCAATTGATTCCTTACAAAGTATTACATTGGTAGATAACTATTTAGGTGTTACTTCAGATGTTCGTCAGAATTCATCTTATAGTTTCAATGTTACAAGCGATTCGGCTAGTAAAGGAACAAAACGATTTAAAATCATCTTGAGTGGTGCATATCCATTGGCAGTAAACTTCGTTAGTATCAATGCTACTCAAAAAGCAAATGGTGTTGCAGTAGAATGGCAAGTTGCTAATGAGCAATCTATAGCTTCATACATTATTGAAAGAAGTACAGATGGCGTACATTTTACAATCGTAAATACTGTTGCGGCAAAGGGTAAAAGTAGTTATAATGCACAAGACTTAAGTGTTTCTGTAGGTGCAGCTAAACTTTATTATCGTATTAAATCTTTGGGCTTTGATGGGGCTTATAAATATAGTGCAATTGCAACTGTAGTTACCCACGATTCAAAATTTGTTGGATTAACTATTTACCCTAATCCAGTTCAAAAGAAATTAAACATTACGTCTAAAAGTATATTGATTGGTAGTACTTGCTTTGTAAAAATTAGTACTACGGCTGGTACTGTTGCATTTAGCAAATCAAACGTTACTTATACAGGTAATGCTATCTCTTTAGATGTAGCTAAACTAGCAGCTGGAGTTTATATGGTTGAATTAACTGATGCAATGGGTAACAAATTGGTAGATAAGTTTATTAAAGAATAGTTGTTTTTTGATTATTTGTGTTTTTGTTTTAGAGAAAGCGGCTGTCTCAATAATGTATTTTGGGGCAGCCTTCTTTATGTAATTTCTGTTAATTGTTGCCTCAATTACAACACTCTATTGCCATAAAATTTGCTTTGACAAAGAGGGTTGTAATCAAGCTGTAATTCGCTTAAAATGACTTTTCAAAGGATTTTTTTCATCTCATTCCCCTATATTGCGCATTCTTATACTTTGTTAATAGGTTTTAATTAGATTAAGTATAAACTAGTAACGCTAATAACTTATGAATTTTACAGATAAGCTCAAGCATTTTAAAATAGTGAGGTCTCTTATTTATACCCTAGTGGGTTTTATCACCTATCCGGGGTTAGCAATTATAAATAAGATAAAAATTACTGGTACTGAAAATATAAAAAACTTACCTAAGCATAATGTACTATTTGTGAGTAACCACCAAACGTATTTTGCGGATGTAATGGCTTTTATTCATATTTTTTGTGCAGTGAGATGGCGTAAAGAAAATAAACTAGGTTTACCCTATTACCTACTATTTCCCATTACAAACCTATACTACGTAGCAGCAGAAGAAACGATGCGTGGAAGCTGGATAAGCCGGCTGTTTATTTTGGCTGGGGCACTTACTGTTAAACGAACATGGCGAGCTGAGGGCAAAGAAGTAAGGCGTGGTCTTGACCCTTCAGATACAAGAAAAATAGAAGAAGCCCTAAACACTAGTTGGGTTATTACGTTTCCACAAGGTACTACTAAGCCATTTGCACCGGGTAGAAAAGGGACTGCATTTATCATAAAAACTACTAAGCCCATTGTAGTTCCTGTGGTAATAAATGGTTTTTGGCGTGCTTTTACCAAGAAAGGATTAACGTTTAAAAAGAAAGGTTCCATATTGACTGTTCGCTTTAAGCCACCAATGGTTATCGATTACGATGCCCCAAATGAGGTGATTTTAGAACAAGTTATGGATGCAATTGAGCAAAGCAGATCTTATATGTTGTTAGGAAAACACCACGCTATATCGGCTTAATTCTTCGTTTCATTCTTTTTCATATTCTGGTATTTTGTTGTTACATTCACTTGCTTCAATTAATATCATATTGATACTAGGCTAGAATTCTTTGCTTATAGCATCGCGCTGAAATTCCGAGGCTAAAAACATTTATTTATGGCATCGCGCAGAGTTTTCCTTTAATAAAAATCTTTTTAAACAAAAAATCTAAACAGGTACTAAACAAATTTTCCAAATCTTGCTTCTACCGCTGTGAAGCGATGAGAGAAAATCTTATTTAATTGTGCTTTTACTAAAATCACGTTTGCAATGTCTCCCAGAATACTAAGTGGAACCTTATAATGAACAATATCTGTCATTTCTACGCCGCCCTTTATCTCTTTGAAATGATGTTGGTGATGCCACATAGTATAGGGGCCAAAACGTTGCTCATCAATAAAATATTCTCTATCCTTAACGTGGGTTATTTCGGTCATCCAATACATCGGTATTCCCAATAATGGCGATACCGTATATTCTATTATCTGCCCCGGATACATCTTATTGCCGTGGTATTTACTTATTATCTTAAAGCCCAGATTGGAAGGTGTTATTTCTTTCAGGTTGGCAGGATTACTAAAAAAATCCCAAGCAGTATCCAAAGAAACAGGTATGTTTTGAATGGTTTTGAGTGAATAAACTTTGCTCATAATTGTTATTTGGTATACTAACACAACTAGGAAGAATAGGTTGTATCTATTTCATAATTGAGAGAATTGATAATGAAATTTTTTCTTTTCAGTAGAAAGATTAAACATAAATTCTAGAAAATACACTTATTCACCGAAGAAAAACTGGCAATTGTTGCAATATATATATCAGTCACAATCAACTAAAACGTTATAGATTTTGGTTGGGCTTCATTTTGTTAAAATATTTGATATTAAAAGTAATATTGTTGGTTAGTTTGACGCTTCTTTTTAAATATGTATTAATTATTTATTTACTTTTACCCTTTACCGGCTAATAAAAAATAAATACTCGTATTAAATTTATTCCTGCTTAATGATAGATTCAATAGCGTACGCCCGTGCTGGGCTTTTAGGAAATCCTTCGGATGGATATAATGGAAAAACAATCAGTTTAATAGTAAAAAACTTTGCTGCAAAAATTCTGATTTATCAATCTCCGTTCTTACAAATAACCCCGCAAGAGTCGGATTCTAACGACTTTAAAAATATATACGAGCTGAAAGAGACAGTGATGGCTACAGGCTACAATGGTGGTATCCCCATTATTAAAGCTGCCATTAAGAAGTTCTGCGACTATTGTGATGATAATAACATCAGGCTTTCCAGCAAAAACTTTACCATCAGATATCATTCAAACATTCCCCGTCAGGTTGGCTTGGCTGGTTCTAGTGCAATTATTATTGCAACTTTAAAGGGCTTGATGCAATTTTATGAGGTTGATATTCCGTTAGAAATATTGCCAACCATTGCTTTAGAGGCAGAGGTAAAAGAATTGGGTATTACGGCGGGCTTGCAAGACCGTGTTATTCAGGCTTATGAAGGTTGTGTTTATATGGACTTCAATAAGAAACATCTGGATGAAAAAGGGTATGGTATTTATGAGCGTATTCCTTTGCAAAGTCTTCCTCAGTTTTATATTGCCTATAAAACCAATCTTAGTAAAGTATCTGGAAAAGTATTAAACGACATAAAAACGAGGTACGAAAAGGGAGATAAGCATGTAATTGATACCCTTGGCGATATTGCTTCATTGGCTGATAAAGGAAAGCAAGCCTTAATAGATGCTGATTTTGGTTTGCTAGGAGAATTGATTAATGAGAATTTTAATAACAGAAGAAAGATTATGGCTATCTCCGATAGTAATAATGAACTAGTAGAAACTGCCCGACGTTGTGGCGCATCGGCATCCTTTACAGGTAGCGGTGGAGCAATCATTGGTATTTATAAAGACAATGAAATGTTGCAGCGTTTGGTTTATGCACTTCGTAACATTCAGGCAAGAGTAGTAAAACCTTATATAATTTAATAAAAATGGTAAAAAAAGCAGTCATCCCCGCAGCGGGATTGGGTACACGTTTTCTTCCGGCAACGAAGGCTTCTCCAAAAGAGATGTTGCCCATTATTGATACACCAACCATACAATATGTGGTTCAGGAAGCGGTAGATTCTGGTATTGAAGATATTTTGATCATTTCTGGGAGAGGGAAGCGTGCCATTGAAGATCATTTTGATAGAAACTTCGAGCTTGAGGAGCGCATTAAGGATAAAGAAGACGCTATGTATGATGAGGTCAGAAACTTATCAAACCTTGCTAATATTCATTTTATCAGACAGAAAGAAATAAATGGATTGGGTGATGCTATCTATTATGCACGTCAGCATACGGGCAATGAGCCATTTGCAGTGTTGCTTGGCGACACCATTATAGATTCTGTGATTCCTGTAACACAACAATTGATTGATATTTATGATCAATACGAAAGTTCTGTTATTGCAGTGGAAGAAGTGCCTCGCGATAAAGTTTCGCGTTATGGAATAGTAGGAGGGGAGGAGTTAAATGAAAAGTTGATGCGTTTGAATGCATTAATTGAGAAGCCAAGTATAGAAACTGCACCTTCAAATCTGGCTATTGCTGGTAGGTATATTCTTACCCCGGGCATTTATAAAGCACTAGAAAAAACGCCTAAAGGAAAGAATAATGAGTTGCAGCTTACAGATGCATTGGTTGAATTGCTGAAAAAAGAGGCCATCTATGCACAGACTTTTGAAGGTAAGCGTTATGATATTGGCAATAAGCTAGACTTTATTAAAACAACGATAGAATATGCTCTAAAACGTAAAGAATTTTCATCGAAGGTACTTGCCTTTATGAAAGAGATTATTGCACAACACGAGGGTAAGTAAACTTAAATTTATACTAATGAGGCGGCTAATCATTGATAATACAATGGTTGGCCGCTTTTTTTGTTGACTAATATTTTGAAGCATGACAGGCAATTGATACTACTTAGCTGCAAACAATTGCTGTATAACCTTAATGTGAGGGAAGGTATTTCGGTGCTAATTACAATCCATAATACCCTTACTTTGCCAGCAATGCTTCATCTACAAAAAATATCGTTGGTACAGTTTAGAAACTATGTACAGCAAGACTTTTCATTTACTTCGAAAGTAGTGGGCATTTGTGGTCTGAATGGAAGTGGAAAGACATCCTTACTTGATGCTATTTATTATCTAGGGTTTACTAAGAGTTATTTTACCAGAAGCGATAGCCAAAATGTGCATCATGGTTTGCTGGGGATGCGGCTAAAAGGAAATTTTTTATTGAATGATGAGCAGCAAGAAGTAATATCTATTCTGAGAGAGAATAATAAAAAGGAATTTAGTGTAAATGGAGATGATTATAAGAAGTTTAGTGAACATATAGGCAAGCTTCCGTGTGTGATGATCGCGCCAGACGATGTGGCAATGGTGGTGGGAGCTAGTGAGGAAAGAAGGAAGTTTGTTGATACGATTTTATCGCAAATAGATAGTAACTATTTGCAAGATTTGATAGATTATACCAAGATATTACAACAACGGAACAGCTTATTGAAGCAGGCTGCGGAAAGCGGGCAAATTAATGAGGCATTATTACAAATAATAAATGAACAGCTTAGCCAAAAAGGAACTGCCATATACCAGCAACGAACCGCCTTTTTAAGCGAATTTATATTGCTTGTTTTGCAGTTTTATGCTCGGATTGCCGGTAAAGGTGATAATGTTTCCATCGTGTATGATAGTGATTTGCAAAATGGCAAAATGCTACAATTATTGCAGTTTTCCAGACAAAAGGATATGATACTTCAACGCACTACCATTGGAATACATAAAGATGATTTAGAAATTAAAATGGGCGATACGGCGTTTAAAAATGATGCCTCGCAAGGACAAAGAAAGAGTTTACTTTTTGCTTTGAAGCTTGCAGAATGGCAAACATTGAAGACAAAAAAAGGGTTTGCGCCAATATTATTGCTAGATGATGTTTTTGAAAAACTGGACGAGCAGCGTATGCACAATTTGTTACATTGGGTGTGTAGCAATGATGATGGACAGGTTTTTATTACTGATACACATTCGGCTAGGCTTCAACAACAATTGAATGCAATAGGAGTGTCTTATCAGTTAGTAGATCTTACATAATTAACAATGTAAGCAATAGATTATAGTTAAAATAGACTCGACTTATATACTAACTGACCTGTTTAGCACTTGCAACTACTACTCAATGCTTCTATTTAGTTTAGTAAGATTGGTTACTTTATTTTGAGGTATTAAAAACAAATAGGCTGTCTTTGTGGGACAGCCTATTTGCTTTTAAATATGGTTCTCTCTTTATTTTAGAGAAGTAGAAATAATTAAGAATACATTTCAATCCTCAATTCTTTTACTCTCTTGTCTTCTAGATATTCGTCAAAAGTCATCAGGCGATCAATTGCGCCTTTAGGGGTTAACTCGATAATACGATTAGCAACGGTTTGTATAAAAGTATGGTCATGCGAAGTAAGTAAAACAACACCTGGGAAGGTATTACATCCTTCATTGAAGCTCTGGATACTTTCCAAATCGAGGTGATTGGTTGGCTGATCTAATACTACGCAGTTAGGGTTTTGCAACATCATACGGCTTACCATGCAACGTACTTTTTCACCTCCACTCAATACGTTTGTTTTTTTGCTGATATCATCTCCACTAAACAACATTTTACCGAAGAAACCTCGCAAGAATGGTTCGTCTGCATCAGTAACGTGTGCAGGAACAAAATTTCTAAGCCAATCTAATAATGGTTCTCCCGTAGTGAAGAATTCATTATGTTCTACTGGTAAGTATGCTTTAGTTACAGTGGTTCCCCATTCAAACTTACCATTGTCAGCCTTCATATTATCATTGATAATTTCGAAGAAGCTAGTGATGGCCGATGGATCCTTACTCAAAAAAGCAATCTTATCTCCTTTATTAACACTGAAGCTTATTTTGTCGAATAATACCCTTCCATCAACTGTTCTTTTAAGATTTTCAACGTTTAATATTTGGTTACCTACTTCGCGCAATGGTTGAAAAATAATACCCGGATACTTACGGTTACTTGGTTCAATTTCCTCAATGGTTAGTTTTTCCAATGCTTTTTTACGGCTAGTGGCTTGTTTACTCTTAGAGGCATTAGCCGAGAAACGGGCAATGAAGTCTAGCAAAGCAGCACGTTTATCTTCATTTTTCTTATTCTTATCATTCAATTGGCGAGCCGCTAATTGACTACTTTCATACCAGAATGAATAGTTACCAGTATAGGTTTTGATTTTACTTCTATCCACATCCGAAACGTGTGTACAAACTGTATCCAAAAAGTGACGATCATGGCTCACCACTAGTACTATGTTCTGGTAATCTGCCAAGAAGTTTTCTAACCAACCAATTGTTTCAATATCCAAACCATTGGTAGGCTCATCGAGTAAAAGAATGTCGGGATTGCCAAATAATGCTTGCGCCAACAAAACCCGAACCTTCATGTTACTCGGAATATCTTTCATAAGGCTTTGGTGCATATTTTCTTCAATTCCTAGGCTGCTCAATAGGGTAGCGGCATCACTTTCGGCAGTATATCCACCCATTTCGCCAAATTCTCCTTCTAGTTCGCTAGCACGCATGTAATCTTCTTCAGTTGCATCAGGATCCATGTAGATGGCGTCCTTTTTTTGCATCACTTCCATCATTTTTTTATGCCCCATCAAAACTGTATTCAGAACAGTTTCATTATCGAAAGCAAATTGGTTTTGGTTCAATACTGCAAGTCTTTCACCAGGAGTAATGTCTACACTACCTTTATTAGGTTCTATTTCGCCCGCTAAAATCTTCATGAAAGTACTTTTGCCAGCTCCATTAGCACCAATGATACCATAGCAGTTTCCTTTAATAAAATTGATGTTTACATCATCAAACAGCACCCTTTTACCGTAAGCGAGGGTTATATTCCTTGCACTAATCATCTCTTAAATAAATTTATTTTGTGGGCGCAAAACTAAGGGTTGCGATTATCAATCCCTCGAAAATCTACTTCCTATCTGATATTAATTCTAAAATAATTGGATAGAACTTGGCATTAGACGATGTTTTTGAAGATTAAACAAGTAAATGAAGTATGCCCGTTTGCAATAATCTTAGGACTCTAGTCAAATTATAATGAGCAACTTGCATTTCAATGCAGTGTCTTACTTACTTATAACTATTTATCCTTTGCAAGTATTTCAAAGTTTCTGGTAATGGTATTCCCCTCTTCATCAATTACTGTAAGCGTATGTTTTCCTTGTGTAGGATTGAGTGCCAACTGATGAAACTGTTGTGTGGTGCCGATAAAGTTATTATCCAAATGCCAGAATAGCTTTGCCATATTATTACGATGTGTTGCCGTAAATACCGTCTTTCCTTTTTCGCCACTTGCTTCTATTGGCACATAAATCTTTGCATCTTCTTCAGGATAAATAACATCCAACATTTTAGCAGATACCATTGTGCAACCAGGTTTGTAGGGTGGCAATTGTTTATAGTCTGGATGTTTTTCACGGTAGTAATATTCAATGGTAGGTGGCAATACAAACCAAGAAGGATGCTGCATATCAGAAGGGCTTTCGCAGTTATCATTAACGCGGTAAGTTCCTGTTCTATCCAGATTAATCTTTCTACAATAAGGACAAACCGGGGCATTCTTTGCCGATTCGGATACCATAATGGTATCAGTAGCACCACAATCAACAGATGCCTTATAGCCAGATTGCCTACAGACAGCAATATAGTTGAAGCCAGTGTTGGGAGGTTGAAACCACGCACTCTTGGGCAATACCCTAAATATATCGAACATGATTGGCCCTGCGGTATTAATGCCCGTAAGTTCAGGTCTGCCCACTCCTGTTGTGTTACCTACCCAAACTACCACACAATATTTAGGGGTGATGCCTATAGCCCATCCATCCCTAAAGCCAAAGCTGGTACCCGTTTTCCATGCAATTCTTTGTGCCGATGAAAACATATTCCATAAGCCTTCTTCCCCTGGTCGCATCACTTCATTCATCGCATTTAAAGTGTGCCAAAGGGCGGGATAGTTGAAAAGAGGATTATCGTTGACCGTTGACCGATTACCGTTAACCGAAGCGAGTCCTTTGTTGCGGTCATCGGTTGACGGTAAACGGTTGGCGGTCAACGGTTGACGGTCAACGGAAAGCGCATAGTGCGGCATAAACCAATCATCTCCTTTCCATGCACCTTTGTTTTTTGCTTCATGGGTATACATTCTTGCCATGCTGGTGTATACGCCCGCCAATTCGAAAGGGGATATTTCGCATCCTCCCAATATCATACTCATACCATAAAAGTCGGCAGGACGAGTAAGGGTAGTAATGCCACATTGATTGAGTACTTCATAAAATCGTTGATACTTATACTGTTGCAACATGCGCACAGCAGGTATATTCAAGCTACGGCTCAATGCTTTGTTTGCCGGCACTGCCCCATCATAACCCAAATCGAAGTTTTGTGGTGAATATCCGCCAATCTGCGTGGGAATGTCGGGTACTAATTGCCGCGGCAACAGAGTTCCTTCAGTTAGTAAGCTGGCAAATAATAATGGTTTTAAGGTACTACCGGGGCTACGTACAGAACTAATTACATCTACATTACTCTCCATTTCAGGATTGGCAGATTCAGATACATTGCCAATATATGCCAGTATATTTCCTGTTTCTATCTCCACCACCATTGCGGCGGCATTGTTAATTTGGTTGCCTTTAAGTTGCTCATGGTGTTGCAGAATGATGTTATTAATTGTTTGCTGTAAGTTGCCATCTATCGTAGTCCGAATACTGGTACTCACTCCGTCCTCCTTACTAATTGCAGGATATTCTTTCTTAAACCGTTCTAACAAATGAGGTGCAAATTGTGGTAATGTCTTTGGTTCTCCGGGTAAAGGTTCTAGTTTGGCTAAGTAAGCGGTGGTTTTGTCGATGGTTTTATTTGCCAAAAGCTTTTCAATTAATTCATTTCGCTTGCGCAATAAGGTCTCCCTGTTCTTTCCAGGATGCACCAATGCAGGCGCATTGGGCAACACTGCCAATGCAGCCATCTCGCCCCAACTAAGCTGATGGGCATCTCTACCATAGTAACGCCATGCCGCAGCATCCAATCCTACCACATTACTACCAAATGGCGCATTAGAAGCATATAAAGCCAATATCGATTTCTTTCGAAAGCTACATTCCAACCTGATGGCAATAATACTTTCGGTTAGTTTATTCCAGAGGCTTCTATGGGCGTGTGCTTTAAACAGCCTTACCGTTTGCATGGTAAGCGTACTGCCTCCACTCACGGTACGTCTGTTGCGGCTATTTTGCCAGATAGCCCTGCACATCGCTATTGGATCTACACCGGGATGATAGTAAAAGCGTTTATCCTCAAAAGTGGTAATGCACTTAGCAAACTTATCCGGAACATCAGCATTATAAGGAAACCGCCACTGACCATCAGCAGCTATACAGGCGTTGAGGAGATTGCCCTTACTATCGGTGATAACAAAAGAAGTGGGGGCGTTGAATAACCTGGAGGGAAGCAACAAACAAAACCACAACAGCAATACCAAAGAAACACCTATAAAGGTTTTCTTTTTGAGTGACCATTGTTTGAAATTGAGGTTGGGTTTGTGCATTGGGAGAGTTTATGTAAACGGCCAACTACCTTCAAAGGGTTGTTGACCATAACTAGTATGTTATGCGTTATCGATTAGAAGAGGTGTCAGGATGTCTCTTTGTATGTAGTATAGCAATGATAAATACAGTATCAATTTCAGCATTTATAAAGTAATGGGCTGCATAAGGGAATGTTTTAAAGTTAGCCAATCTTAAGTTTAGTCTTCGTATTGCAAATGAGGTAGGGTTATTTGCTACATCAAGTAAAGTAGTTTTCATATCATCTGCAAATCTTTTGCCCAAACCTTTTAGTTGTGCATCATACCATTGATGGGCTTCTTTTACATCCACTTTGGCTATGTTAAGCACCACAACCTTATACGTTTTCATTAGTGAACGCTTCTATCTCGGTTAAAAAACTATCCAGACTACAAACCTCAGATGGATTATTTGCAAGCAACTCCAAACGTTTGTTTAGAATATCTTCTTGCCACAATGGAAGTTCTTCTTGTGCCAACTCCTTATATTTATTTTTTAGCTTATTCCATTCATCAATCGGTATAAACACGCCAATTGGGTTACCTGTATTATCGTAATTATATTGAAGGTTCATTCTTGTTGTTTTATTTTATTCTTTTCAAAGGTATGTATAAAAAGGAATTCAGTATTGTAGTGCCAATTTGCTTCATGTCTATGTATCGGATATATTTGCAACAATCAAAAAACGGTATCGAAAATTGTTTGTTTTATCTGCTCAAAGTAAGGGGGTTTGACTGTTGATATCTTTGAGATAACTTCATTGATGGAATAGGATTGCAATAATTGGCATTTTACAAATGATCTTTTAGAGAGTGGCTTGGTAAGCATTATATCCTTTAATTCAAAAGTGAATTCATCATTATATTCTTTAGATGAAATCATCACAGCATAAAAGATATCTTCTGCATCTAATACCTGTTGATTAGAAATCACTAAAGCAGGATGAGTTTTAAAATTGCCGTTTGGTAGTTCAAAATTTACTTCAACAATATCACGTTGATTAATTTTCATTACAGGTATTTACTGATTGCCTTGTTCTTGTTTTTTACAATGGCAGCTTTCATTGTTTCATGTTCCTGTAAGGCATCAATTAGTTGTGTTCGCTTGTTTATCAACGATACTTTTTTTACAAAGTTCATTGATGAAAGGATAGAAGTTAATTCTTTTGCCTTGGTGGATGATTCTACTTCAACTATCAATGTTTGCATAACTGTGATTAATTATTTACAAATATAGTTTCTAATGACTTTTGGAATCACTTTATATTCTTCTCCTTATAATTTCCTTTATTAAATCTTTGCTACTCCTATAGGAGTCCTCACGTATAGATTTCGATAATAAATAGCTAACTAAACAAATGATGTTACAAAACAATTGGCGAGTAACCTTAGCGAACCCACAAGTGTCACACTTGCGGCAGCCCTAGTAGATAGTAGCGAATGACGCGAACTAGCTATGCAAAAATGTTTGCGTTAATAGCAATGCCGTATTTCAATATTTCGTTTGCAACTGGATTACTTCTGTTAAAATCAGCTTCTTTAAATGGATGTGGTTCTATCCTTAAATCTATCTTTCTCCTCAGTTTCATCAATTCTATTTGTGTATCAATAATATCAACATTATCTTTTACAATCACAGCAATATCAATATCACTATCTTGATGGTTGGTGCCTTTTGCATAAGAACCAAATAAAAAAGTCTCTTTTATTTCGTATTTATTACCTATCAAATCTATATAGGCTCGGGCAATTGTTATTGCTTCATTTTTATCCATGATTGTAATTCTTTTATTTTCTCAATCCATTCTTTTGTAAACACAAATGTACATTTTTTATAAAACTCTTCTTTATAGCTATCGTATCTGGCATTCATATTAAAAGTTGAAATAGTATCTAGCCAATCCAAGTACTCTTCAGAAAATGGCAAATCTGAAAGCTTTGCCAACTTCGATAAATCGTGTGTAAAGGGCGCATGATTAGCTGTTTTCATTACAACAGTCGCCTTCAATAATCTTTCCAAAACAATATGACCGATAAATAGCGACCAATGATAATCGTTTGTATCAAACAAGTGTATCATTGTTTCTGCATCTTTATCAGAAGTGACCATCCAATGGTTGTAAATTTTATCTACATCTATATCCTCACCCATTTTTAGTATTTGAAATAAATATAGGTGGTTTATTGTATATCAAAATGAGGTTTTACATTCATATAAAAGAAATTTGCTTTTACTAATGTTCCAATTATCGAATAACACATTAAAAAGAATATTGATGAGCTCGTGTGGTGAAATAACTAACTAAAGAAATGATGTTAAAAAATATTGGTAAGTAACCTTAGCGAATCCACAAGTGTCAAACATGCGGTAGCAGCGAGTCCTTGCAGCACCCTGATTTGACGTGCGGCAGCGGGGGACGCGAACAAGCGGACTAATAAATACTTTGTTTTTAAACGGTAAAAAGTTCCACTTGTTCATTAATTGCCATTACTTCTTCTGTTTTCTTTTGGATGTAATTAACTGTATCACTATCAAAATAAGCTTCTCCGCAGTTATTACAAATGTTCGCTTCTACATTCTTAACTACTACTAGTTTACCATTTAATATATGAGTAAAGTTTGTTGTCCCCTTTGAGCACTCACCAGTTCTGCAGATTACACATTTCATAAACTATCTTTTTGTTTTAAAATCATTGTTCCAAATCATCTCACTTGGAACGTAACATGTTATGATTATGCACTCTTTTATGCTTTTGTTTTGTGCAAAAACCACATGAATAGGTCTATAAGCAATAAAGTTAAGTATTAATTCACTAGGAAACGGTTTATCATCTTCGTATTGCTGTATTACCTCACCAAGCTCAGCAGTTTGTTGTACTTCAAAAGTGGTTATTTGTTTCTCAAGCATTCGTTTGACAGCATGAGAACTATACTGAAAATTTTCGCACTTTACGGCTGATTCATTATCCATTACTTGTAAATATAGCCATACTTTTTGGATAAGTGCCTACCGTATGGCTTATCCATAATAAATAGCTAACGAAAGAAATGATGTTACAAAACATTTGGCGAGTAACCTTAGCGAACCCACAAGTGTCACACTTGCGGCAGCAGCAAGTCCGTGCAGCAACTTGATTTGACGTGCGGCAGCGGGGAAACCACAAGTGACACACTCGCGGTAGCAGTAAGTCCGTTTAACAACCTGATTTTACGTGCGGCAGCGGGTGATATCTTAAATATGCTACCCAATTTCAATTTGAATATTTACTTTGCCGCCAAGCCCTTTTTCAACTATTTCAAATAGTGTTTTAAGTGTAAGGTTACTATTATTATTTTCAATCCGTGAAATGAATTCACGTTTTTTCTCAAGCATTTTTGCTAGTTCTGCTTGTGTAAGTTTTTTTTCTTCCCGGGCTTTCTTTAATTGCAAGCCAATTTTAAAGCTTTCAAAATCCCTGTCCAGATTATCGCGTCTAGCTGTTCCTCTAGTACCATAAACAGTATCTTTAATTTCAGTCCAACTTTTAGTTTCCATTATTACTATTTTTTTCTTTAAAGTATTCCTTCATCAACTTTTCGGCTTTACTAATTTCATCCTTTGGTGTTTTCTGTGTCTTTTTCTGAAAACCATTCAGAAGGATCACTAGTTTATCTTCATCAAAAAAACAAAATACGCGCCATATATTAGACCCCAATTGTATCCTTACCTCATATAAATCTTTTACACCAACCAGCGACTTTAGATAATTTGCAGGAACTCTTTCCAAGGTTTCTATTGCTTCAATTATCTTGAATATCTTATCCTGAACCTTTGTTGGTTGTTGGAGTAAGAAGGTCTCGAAGTATTGTTTGTATGCAATAACCTTTCTTACTTTCATTCAGGCAAATGTAACTTAAATGTTACATTCAGATTATTTATATCAGCTCCTACTAAATAAATAATCTAGAATGGGCCTTTAACAATAAATAGCTAACGAAAGAAATGATGTTACAAAACAATTGGCGAGTAACCTTAGCGAACCCACAAGTGTCACACTTGCGGCAGCAGCAAGTCCGTGCAACAACCTGATTTGACGTGCGGCAGCGGGGGGGGACAGTTGATGGATGAAAGTGTAGTGATAAAGAACCAGTTGCATGCAGAAAAGGCTGGTGCAAAACCGAACAAAAAAAGTATCAAAAGAGGGACGGCCAGGCTTGAGTTGATAGGCAAACAACTGAAGGAAATCATGGTAGAGGTGTCCGAATTAATAAGAACAGACACTGAAACGCAAGCTATAGTGCTGTTGATTTGTTCTATTACAGGGATTGGACTGTTGACAGCAGCCACCATACTTGGGGAGACAAACGGGTTTGAACTGATACGAAACAAGAAACAATTGGCAAGCTATGCAGGGCTTGATGTGAGGGAAAAACAATCGGGTACTTCGGTAAAGGGAAAGCCATCCATCTCGAAGAAGGGTAACAAGCATTTGAGAAGGGCAATGCACTTACCAGCACTGTCAGCCATCAGACATGATGAAAGATTCAAGGCAATATTTGTCAGGCTAGTGTCCAAACATGGCATCAAGATGAAAGCAGCCGTGGCAGTACAAAGGAAATTATTGGAAATGGTATATACAGTATTCAAGACAAAAAAAGAGTATGACAAGGAATACTTCAAAAAGGTACAAACGAAAATGGAAGAAGATGTAATGGAGGTTGTTGTGCAAGAATAAAATTAGGGGGCAATATAAAACTGCCCCACTAAACAGGCTAACTTAAGGTTGCCTTGGAGAGGCAAAGTAAAGAAAAATCTTTTGGTCATTAACACAGAATCTTGTAGATTGTAGCGAGTCACGCGCACTAGCTGAGCACTAGCCCTTGTAGATTGTAGAGAGTCACGCGCACTAGCTAGGAGAAACCAACCGAAAACCTAGGTCGCCGTTCCCATTGCTAGGGGTGTAGAAGTAGCGGAAAGCCAAAAGGCAGAAAGCCGCTGAGTAGAACCAACTGCCCCCACGGCACACTCTGCGGCTATGAGAACCGTTATACCAATCCTTGCACCACTCCTCTACATTTCCGCTCATGTCGTACAGCCCTAATTCATTGGCTCTTTTCTGGGCCACTGGGTGGGTTTGGCTACCACTATTATCGGTGTACCAGCCCACATTATCCAAACTCTGCCCGCCACTGTATTTAAACCCTTTGCTTTGGCTGCCGCCACGGGCGGCATATTCCCACTCCACCTCGGTAGGTAGTCTATATATCTTACTAGTTTTGTCACTCAGCCAATCGCAATAAGCCACCGCATCGTCCCAGCTTACGTTAACAATGGGGTGGCTGTCTATCCATCCCCAACTAGGGGCTTCGGGCATACTATGCCCAGTTTCATTGCAAAATGTTTTCCATTGAAGTACGGTAGTTTCTGTCTGTGCAATGCTGAAAGATTTCACGGTCATCGTTGTTCCTGCATTGTCATCATCGGCACCCATGCTAAAACTGCCGCCTTGCACATGCACCATCGTGGGGTAAGATTGCGCATTAGTGGATACATAAAATACATCCATCAAAAGAAAAAGAAAAACTATTTTTTTGCTCATTGTTTATTTTTTAAGATTAAGAAAACATTGTTATCACGATTTGACAACTTTCAAAAAGTTGTCAAATATGTTTCCCATCCAGTTGTGTAAACGAAAATATCCATCAATCATACTTTTATTTAAATCATTTAATCCTACCTTAGAACAGCACCGGAACTTTCGGCATTTTTGCCTACTGATACCGAGCTGTGGGTAAAAATTTGCCACTTGTTACGGTGGAAGGACAATGACCGGTTTAACAGTATGGGGACATCCATCCACCCTTTTAAGCTCGGGAGAAACCAACCGAAAACCTAGGTTGTTGTTCCTATTGCTAGGGGTGTTTCTGCCGTTTTTGGTGTTCTTCACCAACAGCAATTTGTATCAATTTAACTTTTCAGATATAGGACTTGCGTTTTATAAATGTTGTGAAGAACACCAACATCGGCGAAAATAAAAAGAGAGTGGATATCTATTGTAGCTTTAATTCAGACCTCAACTTTCGTAAAAGACCTCCTCCACAATACATAACTCCGCTTCTTTAGCTTTCATTCCTATAACAATAGCATTTTGCTGAAAAGGAATACCAAACTGTTCTATTGCGTCTTGCTTTGTTGTGTTTAGTATTAAGAATGATTGCTCTGGCTTCCAATCAGAAGCCCCTTGCCCATACCCTTCAAAATAGGTTTTCCCTAGCTTATCTAATCGCTCCTTAAACTCATTGGTTCTTTGCAAGTTTTCTGCATCAGATAGAGACATAGACTTTGGATTTTCTGCTGTAACAAATGCCCAATAAGTTGAATGTTCCTTCTCTTGTAGTGTATCTAATTGACTATTAGTTTCACCAATTCTTATGGTTATCTCTAACGCTGGTATTATATATTCTGTTTGTGAATACGCTTCTAACAATTCTTCTTTATTCATATTCCATTACTTAATTGAGTGCTTAAATCCCTTTCCGTCCCACAAATATTACTTCTATTTTATAATTAATCAACAATAACTCAAAAGACACTACAACGGCGAGTATTAAAAACTTGCTCCCCGCCCCACCACACTCGCTAACATCTACTAGGGCTACCGCATCGTCTTCGACGTGTGGTTTCGCTACCAGCAACAATGAATAGGAAGTTTAATTTTTCAAATATAGTTCTTATGCCTTTACAGTTGTTGGTCAAGAAGACCAAACAACAGCGAGTAACACAGTCAGCTTCCTCGTCAATCAGACAAATTACTTTATCGCTCATAAATATCCATACTATTCCACAACCATTCATTCCCATCCCAAAATAAATTCTCCATTAATTTATCCAAAATCAACACCCTCCTTTTTCCGCACCACCCATTTTGCAATAAATTATGCGTGCCAACATTTCTAAACATCCCTAATTTGTACCAATTAATGGGTATCTATTTTCGGGGACACCCTGGTTTGTGGCAAAATGAGGCTCCATAATTCCGTGGAGGCACTAAAATGCACAAATTATAGTGTCTCTTTTTTCTGGGACTGACTAATTAGCATAAATTAGTGCCTCCCAATTTTGAGAGAGACTATAATTTGTGTCAATTAACGTGTCCCCGAATTGGCTAGCCTCTCATTTGTACCAATTAACGTGTCCCAGTTTTTACCATGCCTATAATTTGTACAAATTAAGGTGTCCCCGATTTCGGGGACTGACTAATTAGCACAAAATTGAGTGGGTAAAAATTTAGGGGCCTTTACAAATATGGTCAATTATCACCGCGAGTTTTTTACCATGAGGAAAGCATCTTTACCAAAACAAGTTATCTTTTACTATTGCCCTAAAATTCCCAGAAGCATAATGTTCATTTTTCTTTTTGCCATAATGCCCTAATTCCTTTAGATACTTTTTTGTTTCAGTAATATGGAAATAAACCCTGCCATACAAACTATCACCAATATTATAGCTGGGTTTATCTAATACTAATTCTTGAACTCTTATTTTATATTCAGGTCTAGGCCACATTGAACTAGAGCCACAACTATAATGTTCATAGGGTAAAACATAGAACTTCCTATTTTTAAAATGGATAACAAAACCACTTCCTCCCAAACCAATAAAATCATATCCAATTCTTATCACTAAGGAATCCGACTTAGGTATTGACACCTGACAGTTATTTATTGATTCATTTTCAATCCAATGCTCCTTGTCTCTTCTCCCAAGCTTAAAATAGCTTACATGAATAGTTTTAAGCTGTGATTGGTTGTATATTTCATTACGCATTACAATATTTGTGTCTTCTTTTTCCCTGTAATTCATATTCCAATCTTTATTTAGGCTTTTGTCAATTGTAACATTTGCCCATTTCCTCTCCTTATTCACTGCACAAGAAAATAAGGCAACATATACAAGGAGCAACAAACAATATCTCATAATAATAAGTTTTAGTTTAAAGTTACGGTCAACAACCCTTTTGGGGATTGTTGACCGTAAGGAAACCCTATTCAACCACTTCCACCCATTTACCTCCTACGCCGCCGCTGATGGTATTGTCGTACATAGCTTCGCAATACACTCCCGGCCAGAAGTATTTGCCCAGATAGGCAGCATTCAATTGTACATAATAGGTAAGTGTTTCGCCCTGTTTGATGTCGAAGTATTGGTTCACCCTGTCATCTTTTATGTCCATATAATCGCTCGGCGACGACTTAAATTGTCCCTCACTATTAAACAATCGTGTGTTCAATATCTCCCATCCACTCGGGAACACCTGCGTTAATGCCATCTTACTATACAATCCCCTCGTGCCAGGGTTCTTGATGGTCACCTTAGCCACGAAATCAGTGCCTTGTTTCAGTTTGGTTATGTCAATGGCTTGTCCACTTGTAGAGGTATAACTGGCAGATACCTGCAATATATTGGGGTTATTCACTATCGGGGTAGGAGAAGTACTGACAGGTCGCCCCTTATTAATTACCCGCACATACAATACGTTATTGCCCTTGTTACTCAATTGCACACTGCCTTTGCCCCCTTGCCAAACAATGGCGGTTTGAGAGATGGAACTATTGCTATTGAGACTTAAAGGTTTACCCGAAACGGTTCCATTTACAATCAACTTCTTATCGCCCTTATTGCTACCACAGTATTTGGCAATTGCCAGCAAGGCATACGCCGTTGTTTGGGTACTGAACCATTGTTCTTGTGCTAAGTTGTTGGCAACGGTCTTTACCAGTTCAGTCGCCTCACCTTGTCTGCCCATTACGGTCAATGTTTCTAATGCCATCGCTTCATCGCGTAGGTCACTGCCAAACGTAATGCCCGGTAAAGGATGCCTGCTAAAGGTTTTAGGTAAGCCACTGATAAGGTTCAACGCCACCTGATTCTGGCCTATCAGGTAATATGCAGCAGCCAAACGCCACTTACCTTCTATCGTTAGAAATTTATATTCTTTCAATCGGTTCATAGCGCCAAGATCAGCCGATTTAGTCAGTGCCAATAAGTATAAACGGTATGCTTGCATCAGGTCGGAACCGTAATAAGGCGGTGTGGTCATATTCCATTCAGCTGCTTTCTTGCGTTCATAACCCTTCCATTGTTGCAGCAGATAAGTAGGCACAATATAGCCTTTGGCAGAAGCTTCAATCAAGAAATGACCCGCATAGTTAGAACCCCATTCATCACTTCCTGCCGATTCAAAGCCCGGCCAGTAGCTAAAGCCGCCATCTGTTTGCTGGAAGTTTTGTATTTTAATGATGGCCGCCTTTACATTCATGTCTATCTGACGTTTACGTTCATCACTCAATTCCATCAGATTATTTAATGCTAATTGAGGGAACACGGCAGAAGTAGTTTGCTCGATGCAGCCATAAGGATAACTAATCAGATAATCCAAACGTTTGTCCAGATTGATAGCAGGAATGGAGGATATTTCCAGGGTAGCCTTACTGCTTTTATCCTCTCCAATCATCGCAACAGATGTATTATATTGTTGACCGGGCTGTAAGGTGGCCTCACTTACACGGGTAATAACCGGATTGGGATTGCGTATGTCTATCTCTGTTTCATAGACTGCTTTTTCATCACCACTTGTTGCAACAATCCGAACTTTACCAATACCTGTATTGTTCTTAACGGTTGCATTAAAGTAAACAGTCTGCTCATCAGGTTTATTAAACGTAATGGTTTGCGAAGAAGCCGCAGAGATAAAAGGATTGGTTTGCAGACTAAGATTTACGGTCTTAATCTTACTATCGGTGGCAAACACGGTAACCGGAATCTTAAACGATTCGGATAATCCCAACACCCTCGGCATGGTTGCCAACATCATCAAAGGCTTTTTCACCTTCACGGCTTTTTCTGCCATACCATAAGCACCATTGCCGCCAGCTATCACCATCACCCGCACACTACCCATGTACGGAGGCAGACTAAAAGTATGTGTTTGGCTACCACCGCTCGATTTAAATGGCCCCATAAAGCGCACCACAGGCTTAAACCGATTCGCCTTTCTTGCCTTTGCAGCCGCGGCTTCGGCATCACCACCAATGGTTAATATCCGTTGCAGTTCGCCACTGTACGCACCAATTACATAGTCGTACACATCCCAACTCTTCACCATCAATGCCTCTTTTGCATAGAAGTAATCGTGCGGGTCGGGGGTTTTAAAGTGGGTCAAATCCAACAGTCCTTCATCTACAATTGCCACCACATAACTCATCGGCTTGCCACTATTTTCACTCACCGTTACTGATGTAATTTGCTCAGGTTTTATCACATCCGCCATCCTGATAACGGGTTTCAGTATCGTATTCTTATCCTCTACCAATAAGGACAAAACGCCATACATTCTTATCGGTAAATCGTTGATGGTCTGTGCATGTGGTTGGATGGTACTCACGTTTACATACACATTCGGCGTCATCTCTTTCTCTATGTCAAACGTGAACTTGGTCTGCCCTTCGGTAGTATTTGCCCAGAAAGTCTTTAGTACCTTACTACCATTTTCTATGCTGATTAATGCCCTGCCATTCTTACCAGTCGGGATGGTGAGTGTTGCCTTATCGCCTACCTTATACTTGGTTTTATCTGCCGTAAAGGATAGCATCGTTGCGGCAGAAGCATCATCATTGTTACCCCGACTACGCCATTCATCATCATCAACATAAAAGGTTTGCCCGGTAGTATGCCCGCTTCTGGTATCCTTTACTAATATCAGATAGCGTCCCCAATCGCTCGTCTTGAAGTTGGCGGTAAAGGCGCCCTTGCCATTACTTGTTTCAATAGTTGCCTTGGTGATTAGTTTATTGTAATTATCTTGTGTAAAGTTGCTCAATCCATCACCACTATTATCCCACCACCAACGCCACTGTATCTTATATAGTGTAACCTCCAGATTATTGCTTCCATTCACCAACTGACCATCCGTATTTACATCCACTAAATCAAACTTATGGGTTTGTCCGCTTTGCAGATAGCCCCAATTATCCTTTGCTTCCGGTACATGAACACCCGCATAAGAGGTGTAAGGATGGTAAGGGAGGGATATATTGTCTATACTGAAATTGCCACCTGCCTCAAACACTTTTATCACCAGATTAGCCAACAACATACCTGGCGCATCGGTACCGGCATCGAAGGAGGGATTGATGCTCGCCGTACCATCCGCACTTAACTTGCCATCAAATATAGTTTTACTCTGTGCCGTAAACGCCGAAGTAGGATTATCGAATTGATAAGAACCAAAACCATCAAACTTGGTCTTCACTTTGTACAGTTGTGCATCCACCTTAGCCTTTAGATTCTGTGCCTTTGCCCCAAATAACCAGCAAGCCGATAGTTCTCCTTGGGTAGTTGTATTCTTACCCAATGCTTTTAGTCCCGCAAAGTTCAAGGCAATCTTTAAGCGGTTGGGCATTACAGTTTCAATCTTTATCTTCTTATCAAAAGTGGCAGCCCCAATCTTCACCCTACATATCCAATTTCCGGTAGGAGCTTCTGCATCAGTAACTGTTTTAAACAGGTTAAATCCATCTGCCGCATTGGGCTGAACAATACGTTTATATAATTGATTGAGAGGAGAGATTATTTGCATTTCTATCGGATGCCCTGCAGGTAGTTTATTGTTTTTATCCTCTACGATACAACCCAAGAACAAGGTATCGCCCGGACGCCAAACACCTCTTTCGCCAAATACAAAGGCCTTGATACCATCCTTTACTTCCGCACCTGATACATCAAACTTGGAGAGTGATAACGAGCTTCCATCATCCAGTTTTAAATAACTCTTTTCACTTACTTTCTTGGCTACCAAGAGATAAGGTTTGCGTTTAATGTCCATTAAAGCTATACCATCATCGCCACTTGTTCCTTTGCCAATTACTTGTTGTTGGTAATCCATTACCTGCAACTCCACATCCTTCATCGGTTCGGTAGTAAGGATATTGTTTACCGCAACAAACAGTTTGCCATCGCTACCACGCTTGGCTGTCAGCCCAATATTGGTAGAAAGAATGTTTCTGCTAGCAAATCTCTCACTATTATAATACGCTTTATTGCAAGGGTTATCGCGTTGCTCCCAGTTGTAACCATAAGGATAGCTATCATTGTAACGCCTCCAAAACTCCTCATCATCATCTACATTGTTATTGTCATTACCGTAATAATCTTCATTCACCTCCTCGTCTTTGGGAACATTTACTTTGTTGCAAGTATATAGCGAATATTCAGGTCTGAAAGTAATTGCAACCCGATAGATAGCGCCCGGTTCTGTACGTATATATTTATCGAGACTCAACGAGAAACGGTTCTTTCTACTCAGGTTAAGACTCTTGTCATCATCTAGTTTTAGCGTTGCTTGTACCAATGGCTTAGCTACTTTACGAAGGTCTTCACCGCCATTTATATTGTTGCTTTGAAGAAACTGTGGGATATTGTTTTCATAAACCTTTATGATAGATACATCCACCGCTTTAAGGTTTACGGCATCAAAAGGCAGAACTATCTTACCACCACTATTGGGCAATATCACGCCTTTGCCAGCGATGGTAACGGAAGGCAGTCTATTCTCAAAGAAGATATTACTTGTATATCCTTTGCCCAGCTTCTCGCCCCACTCATTTTGAATGCCTTCATTAACCGTTGCAGTTAAGTTGCCATCTAGTTTATTAGCTGCATAAACCTTTATCTCGCTTCCCAAAATAGTATAACTCAATGCTTCTTGACCACTTAAAACAATCAATCCATCCAATGATTGACCAATAGAAATAGGATCGCTGAACTGAACCAAAGCATATTGTTCATCATCTTGCACCACTTTTACATCCATCACCTTAAAATCGCCAATGGCTGGCACAGCTATCTCTTTAGCATCTTTTATTTTGATGTTCAGTGGTGCTCCATCCCATTGTATCTGTAAGGTCTGGGCTGCTTGTGTACGAGCAATGTTATTAATCACAAATCCGTGTGTTTTGTTAGCCTCATTGTGTTGCCAGCTAATTGTTAGTCTCTGACCACCCATTGATGCCGTCAATAGCTTTTCCACCTCAGCACTTTCCTGAACGTCAGCAGTCAATATTTGTCCAGAAAAGCTCATAGAAGTTTTGCCAATAGCCCTCAATCCATTATCGGTTACCTCAAAAGATGGTTTGATGGTTTCTATATTAAACTGAAACTTACTGAAGTTACTTGGCACATTTAGCACTTCATCTAGTTTAAAGGATACTTCATACAGCATATCCGTCTGCATCTCCTTTGTAGGCCTGAACTCTATGGTGCGGGCATCAATCCAATAGGCTTTTCCTTCTACTTTAGGATTAAAAGTAAATAGTTCCTTATCTATTGGCTCATTGAGAGTATGAGTTGTCTTGGCATCACCTGCCAACTGAATACGTACAGCACTCTTTTTGGAGATAGTACCCGAAGTGTACGCTTCTATGTACTTACTGAATGCAGGATCTATTTCAATTAGCTTATGCTTCTTATGACATCCAGAAAACAAGATTGAAAGTAACAAACAAGCGGCTGAGAATAGCCAGGCTGTTTTGGTTGACGGTGTTTGACGGTAGGTAGTCATGTTGGTGATAAGTGTGTTAATGCAATCGGTATTAATTGCAAGAATAAATGTAAAGTGTTTGTTTGATATGTGGGGATGAAAATATTTGTTAAATAGTTTAAAGTATTATTTATTTAATTCAATATGGAGATAATTATTAATTGTCCTTGTTTAAAAATTGTAAAAGTTTACATATCAAGAGTAGGATTTTACTAACTCTAAATTAGTTAGATTTTATTTATTTTATAGTTGTGGTTTTTCGATAGCTAAATTGCTATTTAATGACAATAATTCGCGAACAAAATAAATTTTTATTAATATTAAAAACATTTACTATCATTGTCATGAAATTGATTACTAGAAATGTAGTAATATAGATGATTCTTTGCTTTTTCGATACTGTGTAAATATACCTTTGCTGCTTGCACTTTTGCCCCTGAAACACGTTTGAAAATACCTTTTACGATTAACCCTTAACACAAAATTGAATGCAACATTTATTACTTCAAGGTCAAAGATTATTGAAAAGCTTTTTGTTTTTATCGCTTTTATTATGTTTTAATAAAGCAAATTCTCAAATTACCGTTAATGGTAGTCTACCAGCAAATGGTGTACAAATTGGTAATTGTTTAGCTAGCAATAGTTTTACGTTTGCGGTAAACAATCCAGTGGGTAACCTGACATACAGTTGGGATTTTGGCGATGCCTCTAGTAGTACAAATGCTAATCCCTCGCATACTTATTTGGTTGCTGGAATTTACAAAGTACATCTTACAACTTCAGATGGTACTAACGCAACGGATTACGACCAGACAATTTATGTTTACCCTACTCCTGCAGTATCTTTTAGCGTTCTTACAGGTACTACCATTGGTAATTCATACACTTTTTTAAGTCAATCTTCTGTTACTTCTGGTTACATAAGTAGTTATGCTTGGGGTTTTGGTGATGGCTCGGGCGATGTATCAAGCAATCCTAGTAAAACATATTCCACTGCTGGTGTTTACCCCGTAACTCTAACAGTCACTTCCGATAAAGGTTGTGTAAACACAGCAACGCAAAATGTTACCGTTACCCTTACTGGTTCGACTGTAAATAGTTCTTTTGCTGCCAATGCTACTACACAGTGTTTGAGCGGAAATTCTTTTGTTTTAACGAATTCATCCGATAAAGGAAATGGTGAAGTGTACACTTGGGATTTTGGCGATGGAAATACTGCATCTACTTATGATGCCAGTCATTCATACACAACCCTTGGTAGCTATACAATTACTTTAAAAGTAGTTAGAGGTACTGAGAGTTCGTTGGCTGTTCAGAACATTACAATCAACCCTCAACCAGTTGCTGATTTCACAATCGACTTAAATACCAATATAGCTAGTTTGACCTCTGCAAGTACCATTACAACTGGCTATATTTCAAATTATCAATGGTCTTTGGGTGATAATACTACTTCTGCCCAACAAAGTTTACAACATACTTATGCCACTTCTGGTGTATATCCTGTTACGCTATCTGTTACTTCTGATGCAGGTTGTACTAGCAGTATTGCAAAATCGGTTACAACAAACGTGAGTCCTAATGTAGCTTCGTTTACTACAGATGCGCCTAAATGTTTGCTTAATAACAGCTATCAGTTCACAAATACTTCAACCTTAAGTGGGGCTAATATTGTTTACACTTGGGATTTTGGTGATGGTGTAAGTAGTAACGTTGCTTCCCCTGCTCATTCGTTTGGTACAGCGGGCAATCATATTGTTACTTTAACAGTTACTTCGTCAGTAGGTACAGCTTCCGTTAGTCAGTCTGTTTTTGTATATCCACAGCCACAGGTATCATTTAGTACTTCGCACATTGGTACTGCCTATAGCTTCACTAATACGTCTTCTATTTCTAGTGGCTCTATTATTTCATACAGTTGGTCATCAACTTCTGGCAATGCGTCGGCCACCAACAATTTTAGCGAAACAGTTGCACCCGGTTCTTATGATGTCACGCTAGTTGCTACATCTGATAATGGATGTTTAAGTAATGTAACTAATAATTATTCTTTTGGTGCATCCCTTTCTGCCTCATTTAGCTTAACTGGTCAATCAGGAATTTGCTACACCAATGCCAACAGTTACAGTTTTGTAAATACATCTAGTACCGGTGCTGATATAAACTATTTATGGGATTTTGGCGATGGTACTACTTCAAATACTTTTCAACCATCTCATGCATATACTGCTGCAGGTACTTATTTAGTAAAGTTAACTGTTTTTAATGCCGTTGAATCAGTTGCAACAACTCAGACTATTGATTTGTATCATCTACCAACTGCTTCTTATATACTTTACCTGAACACAGCATTAACTGATATATCAAACGGTGTTAAGAAATGCTTTGCTCCTGGAATTGATTTCTCATACATGAGTAGTTCTACCTTGGCAAAAGGAAAGATGCATTACGGTTGGAGTTTTGGTACTACTGCCGTAACTTATAGAGATGGTGATAGTGTGGATTATATTAATCCAAGAATTATATTCGATACCGCAGGCACTTATCCAGTGAAGTTGAAAGTAACTTCAGATAAAGGCTGTGTCGATAGCTTCACTTCCATAGTTAAATTGAGTGATCCTCATGCTAAATTTGATTATTCGATAGATTATGGTGGAGATGTTTATTCAAATCCTGCTGTATCCGTAACTAACAATTCTTATGATTATGGAGCAATCTTAACTAACTGGAATTGGAGCTATAGTGATGGAGCTACTTCCGCTTTGCAAAACCCTGCAGTACATCATTATACATGCGGTGGTTCATATAATTTATCTTTGACCATTACGAGTGAAGTGCCATGTTTTAATACTACAAGTGCTGTTGTGGTAATAAAGGTGAAGCCAAAGGCCGCTTTTGTTATAAGCAATCCTAACTACACCCCAGATGCATTTGCACGCCCTACTTATACTTTCACAAATGGAACAACTGCAAATGATGCTTGCCCTAATTTTCAATATGCTTGGAGTTTTGGTGATGGATATACTTCCTCTTCAACAAACCCAACACACATTTTTAAAGGCAGCGGTACTTACACCGTTCAATTAATTGTTACTAATGCAAATGGTGGATTGAAAGATACTACATCACAAAGTGTAACAGTAAGTATTAAGCCGAAAGCTTTATTTAGCACTAATTCAAGCAATAATCCTGCTATTTCATTTACTAACAGTAGTAGTTCTACCGATACTGCTGCCACGGTGAATGCCCTTCATTATGCTTGGGATTTTGGTGATGGTAATTCTTCTGGTGTAAAGAGTCCGGGAGCACATTTATATGCTTCAGGTGGCGACTTCACAATTACATTAACTGTTACCAACCTAATTAGCGGTCTGCAAGATATATTCTCTAAAGTAGTTACCATTAAGATTAAGCCTCACGCTTCTTTCTCTGTGGGCAGTCCTGTTTTTTCTCCAGATGTATTTGCTCAACCTAGTTATACTTTTACCAATAACTCTACTGTTGCGGACTTGGCAGGTAACCTAACTTACAGTTGGAACTTTGGAGATGGTGGTTCATCTACAGCTACAAGCCCTAGCCATGTATATACTGCAGGAGGATCTTTTACTGTAACATTAACTGCGACTAATCAAAATGGAGGTCTGCAAGATGTGGTAACAAGTACGTTTACGGTTAGCATCAAACCAAAAGCAAGTTTTACTACTAACTTAAACTTTAATGGTGATGCTTATGCAAACCCAATCGTCGAACTAACAAACACTTCTAGTGTAGCCGATGTAAATGGCAATCTGAGCTATGCGTGGGTATTTGACGATGGATTTACTACTTCCGCCACTAGCCCTTCTCACACATTTACTGCTGCGGGTAATCATACTGTTACATTAACTGTTACAAATAACAATCAAGGTGTCACAGATGTAGCTTCAAGTTCGGTTGTCATAAAGATTAAGCCAAAGGCTGATTTTAGTGTGATTGCTGATTATTTTAATAATACATATTCAAATCCATTAATCAAACTAGCGGATAATTCTTCTATCGCTGATGGTACGCAGTCTTTCTTCTATTCATGGACATTTGATGATGGGTTTACTTCTACCGATTCGCATCCTGTACATACATTTACCACAGGTGGAACACATACGATTACTCTTTCAGTTACAAACATAAGCGGAGGTTTAACAGATCAGGTTACCAAATCTGTTTCTGTTGATATTAAGCCAAAGGCTTCCTTTAGTTCATCATTAAATTATCAAGGCGATGCTTACTCTGTTCCATTAGTTGAAGTATCTGATGCGTCTACTATTTCCGACGGTTCAAACACTCTTACCTATTCTTGGGTATTTGATGATGGATTTACTTCAATAATTGCAAATCCGTCTCATACTTTCTCAACAGGTGGTAGTCATACCATTAGCCTTACAGTAACAAATATTGTAAGTGGTTTAACAGATATTACTTCTGGTAACATTGATGTTAAAGTAAAACCTAAGGCTTCATTTACCCTTGGATTGGATTATAATGGGGACATTCATACTAATCCTACTGTTAAAGTGACTGATGCATCTATTATTGCAGATGGTACAAATACACTTAGTTATTCGTGGGTATTTGATGATGGTTTTACCTCAACCGATGCAAACCCTTCTCATGTATTTTCGGTGGGTGGTAACCATACAGTAACCCTAACGCTAACAAATACAGTTGGTGGTTTAACAGACGTTCTCGCTAAAAGTATTGATGTAGTGATTACGCCAAAAGCAGTTATAAATTATACCACGTTTAATGATGGAAATGGTTTAAATGTTTTTGTAAATGCATACAATCCAAGTGATGCTTCGCAAAATTCATCAATAGCAGCTGGTTCCATTTCAAGCTATTTATGGAGCGTGACTGCACATAATATATCAACTAATCAAGACTTTTTTATTGGAGACTTTAACTCAAGTACACTTGATATCGCTTACTTTGGTTCAGATCCAGTAGATTGGATATTAAATTATTCATTAACCCTAACAAGCGACTTAGGTATATCTGAAACCGTTACTGGAACTTTTGAAAATAATGTGGTTAGTGCAAGTTTGCACAATTATCGTAAATCCGGAACTACAAGACCTACAAAAGTTATTAAGCTACCTACTAATGATATCGTAATTGGCATTTCACCGAATCCAGTTTCTAATATTTTAAACGTGGGTTCTCGCTTTGACAAAACGGGCGTATTGAATGTAGTTATATTGAATCTACAAGGTAAACGTGTAGCTCAATTGGCAAATAAAGGAATCGTGAATACTGCTAATTCTACTAAGATTGATGTTTCTGCATTGCCAAGAGGTGTTTATGTAGTAAGTGTTTACAATGGTGATGGTAAAGTAGTAGGAACTAAAAAGTTTGTAAAGAATTAATAGACTTACTTCATTGATTTAAAACAGTTATTCAAGTAATCTGGTTAAAAGTATATTAAAGAGGCATTCTGAAAAGGATGCCTCTTTTGTTTTAAGTCCTGATCTGTAAATTCTAAATTGTCTATTCTAAATGGGCGCATAAAAGTTTTTCGCTTTATAAATTATGTTGCGAATGTAGAGACGCATATCAATGCGTCTTAAAAGCGAAAATCTTTTATGCACCCTTCTACATTTATTTACTTCCTATTAAACCTATCTCCTTATTTTTGTCAATGTTGATAAAGTTTGACGATTCAGATTCATTTTCTACACGAATGAGAGACTTGCAGTTGACTGATAATTTATAAATGTTGGAATTAAGTAAAGATGATTTATTGGCTAGCCTAATTAAAGCTATTGAATTATTGATTGACTTGTTTTACTCAACATCGTTAGGTTTACGATATAGTGATGGCACAAGGCTGTCATAATAGATAAATCAAAGCTTTCATTCAGATCATTTAATCATAGATAAAATAACTAATAATGATACCTATCCAATTTGCACAAAAAGGTCAATTGAATAAATTAGTAGCAGTAAGCGTAATTCTGTTGTTAACTTGGTTCAATAATAGCAAGCTAATTGCCCAAACTGTAAATTGGGTGGGCGGTACCAGTACCGACTATTTTAAAGTAACCAATTGGAGCGATACTACTATCAAATTTAGTAACATAGCTACTACCACCTTAAACATTGGTTCGGGTAATCCTAATTATTGCTATTTGGCAGGGGGCAGTTCGGCTATTTCCTATCGACCATCTAGATTAAATACTCAATCAGGTGCACAATTTACCGTAGCAGGAACAGTTTATCCTGCTAATATAGATTCACTTAATGGTACCATCGAAATACTCTCTGGTGCTGATTTTAATTGTAGAGGAAATGTTTTTAGTGGCATCAATGGTCAGGTTACAATAAATATGTTGGGTGGTAAGCTAACCTCTAAGGCTGCTATGTATTTTGCTACAGGTACTGCTGGTAGTAGTGCCGTTATAAATGCAAATGGAGGTTCTATAAATGTAGGGACTAATTTATTCTTGGCAAGTGGAACAGGGTTGCAAGCTAGTCTGAATATTTCTGGTGCAGGAGTAAGTATTGGTGGGTCGCTAAACATTGGTGATAGTGCAAAAATATTCATTGAAGGTATCGGTTTCTTAAAGATTGGTGGTAATGATACTGCACAATTGAATGCATTGGTGGCTAATGGACAATTAACCTGTCCACAGGGAAAGATACTATCCATAACCTACAATGCTACATCAAAAACCACCACGGCTCAATTGCCATTTAATAGTAATAGTATGATTAGGGAGTACCCTGACTCGGTGGTACTCAGTACAGGTAAAGTGACTTGTGTTATTGATAAAAACTCTGCCAATGTGTTGTCTTATCGTTATGGCAATGTAGAAACTGTTTCAAATAGCCCCACTGCTACCCATAAATACATGTACCACGATTTTACAACTTCAGCTGGTTTTGAAACCATATTTGGTGGAATATTTTCGATTGTAGAAGACACAACCGATTTTGCTCATATTGTTATCAAGCGACCATACACGCCATCCATTGGTCATGCTACTCCTTGCGATGCAGAATTTCATTATGCCATCAAACGAAATGATATGGGAGTTTACGTCTACAGTAAGCTTGAACATAAACCAAGCTACCCTAATTTCGACTTAGGTAGCTGGAGACAAGTATGGTGGATTGCTTCTACAAATGGGGTAAACCTTTGCGAAAGAATTTATACAGATTCATTGCGGAGTTGGCAAATGCCATCAGGATACGATTATGGTAAAGGAGTAGGTAGTGGAGGCCCGCAAGAAATTATTAAACTAACCACAGGCGTAAGGGCGGGTAAGTTTGATGGTAAATATGAGTACAGCCTTAAATTTTGGGAACATCCAGTTTGGGGGCATGCAAGTAACAAAAACAAAATTGGTTCTTGGTGTGTAAATGCCAATTGCGAATATTATAATACTGGCCCCACCTTTCATGATCTAAATGCAGCAGCGGGCATCATTCACCAATGTATGAATGGGGTTCATTATGGTCAGGGCGGACTAACAGCAGATACGTTAACTAGCTGGAAGAAAGTGTTTGGTCCTTACCTTTTGCTGATTACAAATAATTCTACAGGCGATAGTAACTGGTTGGCGGCAAGACAGCGCCAAGAAGTTGAAAGCAAGCAATGGCCTTATGCCTGGGTAAAAGATACCCTTGCATATCCTCATGCTGAACAACGCGGCAACATATCAGGAATTTTTAAAGTGGCAGATTCTTTAAAACCCTCTGTAACAGGCGCAGGTGCTTGGGTGGGTGTTACCAATCTGGCCGATGGAAAGACAAGTTTTCAATTGGAATGTAAAGATTATCAATACTGGACGAAAGCAGATTCGCTAGGCAACTTTACCATCACCAATGTGCGTCCGGGTACTTATTCCTTGTTTGCTTATGTGGATGGAGTAGTTGGAGAGTTTAGGCAAGACAAGGTAATTGTAACTTCCGGTGGAATTACCAATGTGGGTACTTTAACCAAGAAAGTGGATAGAAGCATTGGTAGGATGGTATGGGAAATAGGTACGCCAAATAGGATGGCTGACGAATTTAAATTGGGCGATTTTGATTACTGCGAAGGTAATATTCAGTTTAAATTCAGAGATTCATTCCCTAATCCTATTGAGTACAATATTGCTGATGGCGATTATGCTAAGAAGCTTTGCTACGCCCATACCAGATATCCGGATACGGCTGCTATTCCTAATCCGGGAAACAATTGGTTGTGGCGTATAAATTTTACACTCCCTAAAGGATTTTCAACTAAAGGAAATGCTCGATTAACTATTGCTTATGCGAGTAATGACCATGCACAGCAGCAAGTGTTTGTTAATAATGAAACCAAGGCATTCGTAACCTACTATCCCGATTATGGGGATGGTAATGCTTTTCTGCGCCAGACTAATTTTGCATTGTATAGCACTAAACAAACGCTGATACCAATGACCCGTTTTGTGGCTGGAAAAAATACCATTACGCTTGGTATGCCTTCTGGTTCTGGCTGGGTAAGCCATTTGATGTACGACTATTTAAGTTTAGAAGCAAATGTTCCAGATGTTTTACCAATCAATTTACAATCATTTATCGCAGAAGCAGTTGCCAATAATAAAGTATTATTAAACTGGACGTCGGCTACTGAAACTAACAGTAGCAACTATATTGTAGAAAAGAGTACCGATGGCGTAACATTTATTTCTTTGGGCAATGTAGAGGCAGGCAATAAATCATCTAACCATGTCTACACATTTACCGATTTGCAGCCGACTGTTGGAGTCACCTACTACCGATTAAAACTAGTAAGTACAAATGGTGAAACTGTTTATTCTGATGTAAAACAAGTAGCTATAATCTCAGAAGCGGCGTTTAGCATCAGTCCCAATCCTGCAAGTAACCTTCTTTTGGTAGTAGCAAAAAACAATAAACCCTTGCAACAGATTTCGCTCTACAATGCATTAGGTAAAGAATGTGCAGCTCGTAAAAACATAACTGCAAGTCAATTTAAGCTAGACATAAGCTTGTTACCTGCTGGAATTTATATATGCAAAATCAAGCAAGGTGAAGCAATATTTACCTATAAAGTTGTAAAACGGTAGGGTAGGAGGTGCAACCGTGGGAATGATTTTCTCAACTGCGGGAAAGACTGACTCAACTTTGGGTATTACAAATATTTGACTATGGGTGTTTCTTTATTTGGTTATTCTAAATCTTGTGTGGGATATTAATTTTCCCATAATAGAACATCACATTAATCCTAAACCGTTCAAAATTTACAAATCCTCTTGCCTTTGCTATTAGGGACTGGATGTTTCCATTGATTCTTTCATGTTGTGCACT
>CANCVE010000017.1 GCA_947381435.1 Chitinophagaceae bacterium | reverse complement strand
AATATACCGCTTGTAGAGGCTGAAGAATCATTGTTATTTTTAGCAAAATAAGCATATACACTAGGGTAATCTGCCGTTTGCGAAGAAGCAGGCCAAGGAGTGCCCCAATCAATAGTTCTACCAGTCAATGTACCAGCTATCAAGTTATTAGCAAAAATCATTGTACCATTCTTAGCTGCATCAGTAGTTAAACCATTAGTTTCTCCCGATACTGCTGTGAAGTTGTTATCAATAAACAATCCACTTGGATAATCCATCAAGACTGAATTGACTATTTTTAACCTTGAATTACGACGGATACGTGCGCATCTTTTAAATTCAGATGTAAGTTTACCGCTATTGTTATTTGCACTTGGATTGCCACGTAATGGACCTACCAAAGTTACATTTGAGAAAATAGCACTTGTAAATGGAGATCTATTTGTACCATTTGCATCATTATCTGACTCAAACCCTTCTGAAGTTGAAGCTCCAGAAGCTGCAGCATAAGTAGCATCATATAAATTTGGATCACGAACACCTAAACAAAACTGGACTGTTCCGCTAAATCCATTGTCTGTATCAAACTCATCATCTACACCCCTGTAAGAAACAAGGTGTGAACAGTTTACAGTACCACCAAACCATTCGAAAGCATCATCATTTGCAAAAGATGATTGTACATAATCAATAGTAGTACCACGACCAACACCACCAAATGTGAAACCATTGATTTCTTTGTTAGGTTGGAAAATGAAACCACCAAATTCACAACGTACATACTTTAAAGTACCTGAATTGTCATTAGCATCTGTTCCACCATAAGCAGTAACAGCAGATTGAGCAATACCTTCAATATAGTTTTGACCACCCGAAACGTTGATAGGCGCTTTACCTAAGATGATGATACCACCCCATTGGCCAGGCTCACGTGAACCAGCTGGGTAACCAGAAGTAAATACAATTGGTTCTGTTGCAGTACCTACTGCATACAATTTAGCACCTCTTGTAACAACTAGAGAAGTGTTTTTAATAGATGACGTATCACCTATTGCACGAATAACAGTTCCGGGTTCAATAGTCAATGTGGCATTGTTGGTTACATAAATTAACCCTTGCAACTGATACACATTGTTTTTTGTCCAAGTAGTGTTCGTTCTAATAGAATCACTAATAGTAACATTGGGAGTACCATAAACAGTATTGTTTGGGTCCCAATTAGCCCAACCATCTGTCCACATTGCTGTGGGTGCTGGTGCAAATGCTCCACGATAATTTACCGCTTTAAGAGACTGCACCTGTGCATTGCCACTCATTACCGCTAGCAATAGCACCAATCCGAGAAAAATTTTCTTCATCATTTAACAATTTAGTTAAGCCGCAAAACTATTAACCGACGGCTCTTGACAAGTTACCAGCCGATTAATTTAATGTTACCAAATTGTAAACAAAAGTGAGCAGTGAGCATTAATCAGTGAACAGTGATGAATTACTAATAAGAGAGTATAAAGTAGTTTGTGTAAACAGGTAGTAATTATTTAAACTCACCAGAGTGAAGATCATGCTGGCATTAAGAGGCTTGTGTGTTGGTTGTTTTGTGTAATTCATAATATCTTACACAGAGCATATAAGAACTTTCACAAAGTATATAAGATCTTTCACAGCCTATATAAGATCTTTCACAGCCCATATAAGATCTTTCACAGCCCATATAAGATCATTCACAGCCCGTATAAGATCTTTCAGGGAGCATATAAGATCTTTCACGGCCCATATAAGATCTTATATGGGCCGTGAAAGATGATTCAAATGTTAAAATTGAAAACCGATCCGCTTACTGAACCGGAATAATTTAAGTTGTAATAGCATTCTCCACTCTAATTCCAAAAATGACATTAGACCTCTTCGATAATTGGTTTTCGTGAAAAAAATAGAATAAATATTTCTTTTCTCTTTTCTTTCTGTGTTATCTGTGGCAAATGGAATACCCATAAATTAAATAAAAAATGCCACAGAGGCACTGAGAAAACAGAAAAGAGAATATGAAATGAATTGTCGAAGAGGTCAATTCATAATTACAGCAAGAACATGTTCTATTTTACGAGAAAAGTTTGTTTTGTCAAAATAGTATTTGCAGATGATACTATTGAAAAGTAAGTACCCACCGGGATGTTTGGGGCAATAGGAATAGATAAGGTATTGTAGCCCAAAACAACTGTCTGTTTAGCTGTAAACAACAACTTTCCAGTTAAGTTAAAGACAGAAACATTGCAAAGCTGCTGTTGATTTGAGCTGAAAGAAAGCGTTAAAGAACTGTTTCTAGCTACTGGATTAGGGTATAATCTTGTACTTGATACCTGATTATTGGATTGAACAACCTGAATGGAACTGTAACTAATGGAACCATCTTTTGAGATAGATTTAATTCGGTATTTTATACAAATATTACCACCTACAGCCTTATTGTCTTGGTATGAATAATTGTTTTCGTAAGAAACTTTATCTACATGAACTGAATCTAAATCTAAATAAATTGTCCCGTTAAGACTCTTTTGAACGACATAATATTTCAATAACAGTTTATTACCAAAAGACCAACTTAACTGAACTTCGTTAGCTGAATTTCTAGTGGCAACAAATCGTTCAATTTCAATGGGTAAAATACCTATTGTTGTAGATAAGGAATCATTGTATACATAATCTCCAATGGGTTTTCCATCAGAATTGCAGGCATTTCCACAAAAATAGAATTTAATAGGTAGTCGATTAGGCGAAAAAGTCGAATCTGGTGCAGTCCAGTAAAATCCACCAATAGTAGTTCTGTCTGTATCTGAAAGTATTGGTGGATTATTAGAAGTAATTTCACTATCCCCTAAAATCGAATAAGGGTTTGAGGTACCAAAAGAACCTACTTTATTTCCAAGAGCATCAAGCGCAACAATATCGTAACCAAACTTTTTTCTGTCTTTTGTAAAATGGTGAATATTAATACTGAAAGGATAGGTATTCCCCTTAACAAACGTAGAGGGTATTCCCGCAATACTAATACCACCACCTGCCATATTTTCTGCAAAATCGCTATGACAAAATCCACAGGTATATCCATTAGGTGCACCAGTGCAGTTAGTAGGTGGAAACCGATGATAATATGGTTTGTTGACACTTGATTGGAAAATAAAGAAAATGAAAATCAACAAGCCAATAATTGAATTCTTTTTCATCGAATTCTTATTAGAATTTATAGGTTATACTTGCAGATATAACACGTCCTGGTTGAGCAGTTGAAAATATTCTATCCTTGCTTTCATCGTATTTACCGTCATTATCAATATCATAAAAACGCAAAATGCGTCTAGCAAGTATATCACTCACATTTAATTTTAATTCTATATTTCTTTTTTCAAATGTCTTCGCCAACTGCAGATCCAGTATTGCCCTTCCATTTTCAACAATTGAGGTATTGTTTGAACTGCCCCCAATCCATACCCTTGGTGCAGCATAGTTTACTTGTGCAGTGGCTGAATAACCATTTTGATCTAAATAGGTAATACCCCCGTTATAGATATATGGTGATTGACCTTGCATATTTCGTTTTCCTCCATATACCAATGAATCTTTACCAAAGGAAACTTCAGAATTTATGAATGACGCATTCCCGAATAAGGTGGTGTGTGATAGAAAATTCGATGGATTCGCTTTTATTGTTGAACCAATATTGGCCCTTATTTCAAATTCTAAACCAGAAATTTTACCATCAACTGCGTTAATATAAGTGGCTGTTTTATCAACTGTAGTATAAACAAATTCGATTGAGTTTGGAATTTTTTTGTAAAAAAATGATGCGGATATTAATTGGCCACCTGAAGGATAAAACTCATATCTAAAGTCGTAGTTATCTAATTTTGCACGTTCCAGTTTTGTATTTCCAAAAATTGAAATTCCTGTAAAATAATCATAAAAAATAAATGGTGCTAGCTCTCTATATTCAGGTCTGTTTAAGGTTTGAGAATATGAGAAACGTAAGTTTTGTTTTGAATTCAACGAAACAATCAAGTTGGCAGAAGGTAGATTGTCAATAATGGTAGTGTTTACACTATTTGAAAGAGAATTTAGAACTTGATTGAATTTCTCAGAACGAATACCTCCATTAATTCGTATGAATTTAGAAATCCTGGCATCCAACATAAAGTAATAAGCATTTAGCTTAGATTCTGCATTATAGTTATTATCTGGAAGATAAAATTCTGATAAACCGAATCCATTCTTTCCATTACTCAACTTTCCAAAATTTTCTGCACGGAATATAGAGTCTTCTGGTAGATATGTTAGACTATTATCAAATGTATTATCATTACTTGATCCACTATGTTGTTGATAAATGGTTAAATTCTTAATAGCGAAATCTCTATTTCTAATTTGGTAATAATAACCAGCTTTCAATTGAATTGAATTGTAATTGTCGAATGAGAACTTTCTTAAGGCATCTGCACCTATACTCTTAATATTTTCATTAGTAGCCGAAGTAAAAATAGTTCCACTGTTTTCGTAGGTAGATAAAGAATTAGGCGCATTAACATTTTGGTATACTTTACTAGGGTCTGTGTTATCATAGTTACTAAGCATCCTCCTCAAACTAGGTATTTCTCTTTTTATGGAGGTATAGCCTCCTGTCCAATTAAATTTAATCTTTGGTTGTTTCCAAAAATGTTCCCCCAATAATTGTGAAGATGCTATTTTATTGGATGTGTACCATAATGCTTTTGACATTATTGTAAGATCGGTTTGTTCCTGTGAAGTTCCAACCCTATCAATAACTCTATAATCTGAATTAATGCTATACAAATTTTTGAATGAAAACTTATTATTCTCATTTAGTTTTAGAGATACATTTCCCATCAACCCCGCTAGTACTTGTGTTGTATACGTTTTATCAGAAAAATTAGTTACTAAATCTTGGGATATTCTACTGCCATCAGTAAACTTTTGGCTTTTATTGTAAGTTGCCGCAAAAATTATTCCTAAGAAATCCTTTTGATGCTTTTGAACATTCAATCCTTTTACAAATTGAAAACTAGTATTCATAGGTGCTTTACTAGTAATGGGTTTCCAATTGTTTTTAATTAGACTACCAAACCTTGCCTTGTCGGTAGAAGAGTAATTATTTAAATTATCGGATGGTAAATCTGAAGATAGTTTTTTTGTGCCATCATCAATTCCCAGCCAATCCCAACGCCCCTTCTTTTCAGATTTAAATTCCTTAAATGTTGTTGCTGTATTATAGCCTGCCCCAATGGAAATACTTTGAAAGTTTTTTGCTGGTATATCTTTAGTATTTATATAAATAGTACCTCCAGCAAAATCAGCATTCATATCTGGTGTGGCAGTTTTTACAATAATAAGATTATCTAACATATTAGCAGGAAATACATCAAATGCGAAAGCTTTTCTATCACTTTCAGAACTAGGTAAAGGCGCACCATTTATGAATGCAGCATTGTATCGGTCATTCAATCCCCTGATTACTACAAACCTGTCATCTTGAACACTTGCACCACTTACACGCTTCATAATATCAGATGTGGTTTTATCCGGAGTACGCTTTATAGCCTCAGCAGAAATCCCATCGCTTACACTTGCAGCATTCTTCTGTTGAACCAATAAAGCCGAAACACTTTCTTTAATTCTTCCTGCACCCTTTGTGGTAACTACCACTTCTTCTAGGTTTTTACCCTTCGATTCTTGCAAGACAATATCCTGTGTAGTTACATCTTTACTAACTATTTTAACGTCTTCCAATTTTTTATTACCATAGGTAATGTGCGAAACATTGATGGTATATGTCCCTTCTGGCAACTCATTAACTGTGTAAACACCATTATAATCAGACTTGGTAATCCTTGTTACATTACCACTTTTAATGGTGATGGTTGCATCATAAACTGGCTCGCCAGTCTTTGAGTATATGATTTTCCCTGTAATCTTTCCTGTTGTACTTCCTACTTTAGCAGCGTTACTTAATGTTACTTTTTTTGGAAGCTTTGGTGTTGTATCAGTTGGCAACTTTTCGGTCAAACTTGATTTAATGGTCACATGCTTGCTAAACGTTTCATTCAATTTACAATTTCTGGCAATGGCTTGTTGAAAGCTACTTGCTAATATAACAATCGAAGTAGCAGTGTTTATAAAATGTTTAATCATCATTATGCAGTTGTTTTTTAAAGTTGTAATGTAGTGTTGTTATTGATGGTGTTGCAACCTTGTTAAGGTGTACTAATTCCGCGGCGAAAGTAAAAGATTGCAAAAAGTAGGTCTTAAACAAATAATTATGAAATTGTTACCAAATTGTTACGTAATAATATAAACTAGGATATATAAAACCCTTGTAATCATCTGTAAACGAAAAATGAAACGAAAACAGGTTGGTTTTAGCAGATTTTTGGACTAAGAAATTAGGTTTGTATGAATGAGTGAACTATAAATATTAATTTAATATTATTTTTTAAAAATTCATCGTTCACAGCATTACTTGTTGTGTAGAAAATTTAGATATAGACTTTAAATTTGCCGCATGAAAGATGAAAAGACATATTCTAGAGGCATATTTTTATTGGTAATATATTTCGTATTTCTTTTGCTTGACTGTTATTTTTTATACAAAGCCAACTACAAATCGAGGTTATTTTCAAAACCGATATTAATGTTCTTTTTAATTTTTTGGTTTCATCGAAACACTGCATTAGGTATCGGTATCCCCCCACAATCGTCGAGGATACTTGTTTGTACATACTCAATTTTCATTTTATCTGCCCTATCTGATTTCTTTGCCTTGTGTTGGAATATCTTTTTTTGGTACGCTTGGATGATTTTGTACATCCCTATTTACTTTGTTTATCTTCTTTTGTATATTGAAGTAGGGAGACGAGCAAATGAAGAGAAGAAATTAGTTTTTTACATAAAAAAGATAGTTCCCGCATTTATTACAGTAGCCTTACTAGCAGTTTTGGTTTTGTGGAAGACAACAGGATTGGGTATCGAAACTTACCAATTGGGTTTATATTTACATGTATTTATCATTTGTCTGCTAGCTGCGGTTTGTATGAATATGTGGGAATTTAAACAATTAGAAAAATCTCGACTTCTGTTTGCAATTGGCGTACTATTTATCATTCTGACTAATATTACTTTTTGCTTTGATGCACTATACTATAATAGACGCCACCGTATTTTGGATGTATTTACAGCTTTAGGCAATGGCTCAGCAACAATATTTATGCTTCTTGGGGTTATAAAGGTTCTGAAATACTGGAAGAAGTTGGAGTATTAGAGTTATCGTTAGTTTTTACGGAAGTATCGTGAAGCCTTAATGAAGTATCGTGAAGTTTTTCGGAAGTAACGTGAAGTAGACGTCTACACAAACTAGGTTATACTCTCCTTTTTAGAACTCGAAACTCTAGCATCTCGTGTATAATATCACACTCACATGTACTTGAGAGTAAACCAACTTGTGCATAAAATACAACCTTTGTTGAATTGGAAGTGAGAATGTGTAAGCATAAAAAAAGAGAACAACACACTAGGCATTGTTCTCTTATTAATTAAAAATGAAAAAAACTTATTACTTAATCTGGCTTTTTTCCATCTAAGAAAGAATTTAGTGCAGAGAAAACTGTCTTGTTTTCTTGTTTATCTACCGTGTATTTGCTATAAAAGCTTTCTGCAGAAGTAAACGCATTACCATCAAGCTCCATCTTTTTGCGGATGTAGGCAGGCACAGTTTCAAAATCGTCATTTCCGTCTGAATCTTTATTGAAACTAAGGTTTCTCAATTTATTCAAACGTTCTTGCGCCTTTTTTTTCTGTTCTTCCATTTCATCGATGGTATCTATTTCGTTCGAAACAACAGATTGAACAGTTTCGGCATATATATTACTTTCTACAATTGGTTGCACCGTAGGCTCAACTTGCTTTTCTGGCTGTGTGTACCTAAATGAATTGGTGAACTCGTTGCTAGAGAAATTTGTTGGCGTTTGAGGCTTACTTTCATTGGCAGGCGGATAAGCAGTTGTAGGCTTAAACTCAGTGTAAATATTAGTAGGCCTTGTTGGCGCAGTATTAACAGGTTGAGCAGGAGGAGGAGGTGTAGTAGGTGCTTCTGAAAACACAAACTGAAGCGATTCGTCTACTTCCTTTTTTACCTCTTTCTTTTCTTCCTGAATTTTATCTAACTCTTCTAATGCATGCGTAATTTTTGTACTCAATTCAAAATACAATGGCGCATCATTTTCTTCATAATTATACGTAGGCTGAACACTTTCAGGAGTTGTAGTAGACGAGTAAGAATCGGTACTAAACGGATTCGTGTTTAAAAAGTCTGTCTGAAGTGTTGGTGCATAAGGGTCAACTTCTGCTACTGGAGTAGGCTTAACCTCAGCCACAGGCTGGGCAGGTTGTGCTGCTTGAACTGGATTGTTCAATACATCCAATGTCATCATTATTTTCTTAGGCTCCTCTATAGGCGCCTTTGCTACCACTGGTTTTGCAAACGGATCTTTAGAATCGAAACCTGTTGCAATCAATGTTATACCAATCTTTTTACCTAAAGTATTATCATAACCAGTACCTACAATTACATCTGTGTTTTCGCCAGCTTGCATACGTAAGTAATTATTGATAGTCTCAATTTCGTCCATCGTGCACTCGTCGTCTCCTTCTGCACAATGAATGTTTATCAATACCCACTTAGCACCTCTAATGTCATTGTCATTCAATAACGGTGATGCCAATGCTTCTTCGATAGCTTCTTGAGCCCTGTTTTCTCCTTCTGCTTCTGCTTTACCAAGAATGGCAACACCACCATTTTTCATAACGGTGCATACATCGGCAAAATCTACCATAATGTGTCCACGACTATTAATTACGTCGGTGATACATTTTGCAGCGGTTGCCAATACATTATCGGCTTTACCAAATGCTTCACGCATTTTTAGGTTACCGAACTGCATACGCAATTTGTCGTTACTAATAACCAATAGTGTATCTACATTAGGTTTTAGTTGGTTGATACCTTCCTCGGCCATTGCCAAACGGCGTGGACCTTCGAAGCTAAATGGAGTGGTAACAATACCTACGGTTAGGATGCCTAGTTCTTTACAAACCTGGGCAATGATAGGAGCTCCACCTGTGCCGGTTCCACCACCCATACCTACAGTGATAAAAGCCATTTTGGTATTTACTTCCAAAATCTTTCTTATCTCATCAAGGCTTTCTTCGGTAGCTTTTTTACCAACCTCTGGGTTTGCGCCCGCACCCAAACCTTGGGTAAGGTAAGGGCCTAATTGAATTTTATTGGGAACTTTACTTTGTTCAAGAGCCTTTGCATCTGTATTGCAGACGATAAAATCTACACCCTCTACAGTTTGACTAAACATGTAGTTTACGGCGTTACTTCCGCCACCACCTACACCAATCACTTTGATGATAGATGATTTTTGTTTGGGCAAATCGAAATGAATCATGGTACGGGGATTACATTGTTAAAAAAATAGTTGTTTTCATTAATTCGGGTGATTAGCCTTTTGGGCTGGGTATTTATTTTATAACGTGATCATCTTCTTCTTTAAATAAGTCAATCAAGCGTCCTTTAAACTTATCCCAAAACGGCTCTTTAGGCTCTTTGGGAGTTTCAGGGGCTTTTGCTTTTGCCTTTTTCTGTTTAGTATCTTTTTCTTTCTCCACAACCTCTGTCGGCTCTTCTACTTCAGCAATTGGTTCTACAATCTTTACTTCCTTTTGGTTCTTCTTTAATTCGAACACTTGAGGATTAGCATCATAGTATCTTTTAACCTGATTGTCGAAATCGTTGAACCCCTTTAGCATCAAACCAATACAGGTAGAATACATAGGTGCCTTCAATTCGTCTAAATGATTTGGTGCTAAATGTTCATTAGGGAAACCAATGCGTGCATTTAGTCCTGTAACATATTCACTTAATTGAATTAGATGTTTCAATTGAGAACCACCGCCTGTTATTATCAAACCACCATTTAGTGAACGGGAATCCAAGCCTACTTTCTTCAATTCAAAAGAAACAAAATCTAGTATCTCTTCCATTCTTGCCTGAATAATTTCCGCAAGATTTCTAACACTAATTTGCTTTGCTGGCATCCCTCTCAAACCAGGAATAGTGATGAAGGCATTTGCATTTGCTTCGGTAGCTAATGCACTACCAAACTGAACTTTTAGTGCCTCAGCCTGCGTTTTCATCACGCCTAAGCCAACCTTAATATCGTTGGTTATGTTTTCGCCACCATAAGGAATTACCGCTGTATGCTTTAGAATACCATCATGAAAAATGGCTAAATCGCTCGTGCCACCACCAATATCCAAGATAGCAACACCAGCCTCCATATCCATATCCGACATTACCGCACTAGCACTTGCTAATGGCTGCAATACCAAATCTTTTGTAGTTAATGAACTCCTCTCTACTGCACGCTTAATATTCTTAATGGCATTTCTATCGCCAGTAATGATATGAAAGTTTGCGCCTACCTTAACGCCGATATAGCCTATCGGGTCTTTGATATTTGGAATATTGTCAACTTTAAAATCTTGAGGTATCACATCAATAATTTCATCTCCCGGAGGAATGAAAGATTTTTTCTGATCGTTGATTAATGTCTCAATCTCCGTACGTTTAATCTCAACTTCTGGATCTTGGCGTACCAAATCACCTCTTGTTTGAATGCTTTTAATATGATGACCCGCAATACCAACATATACCTCCCCAACTTCTAGTTCAGGATTGCTGGCTTCACAATTTTTTAAAGCTTGATGAATTGCCTTAATTGTATCGTTTATGTTCAACACTTTTCCGTGTTGTACTCCATTGCTTTCCGAACGACCAAATCCCAAAATCTCTAGCTTGCCATATTCGTTTTTACGGCCTGCTATTACTGCGATTTTTGTTGTTCCGATATCCAACCCCACAATTATTGGCGACTCATTAATGTTCATATAATTACTTTTAATACCCTTTTATATCTTAAAATAAATCTTCTCTTCTATGTGATTAGCAGCTTACCGTTCTTTCTTTCCTGTCGCGTTCGACTTCTTCACTAATGAAAACGTATTATTTCTCTTTTTATTATTTAAAACATGCTTTGTTTCTAAAATATTTTTTTTATTTTCTTTAACTACCGCTTTTTTAGTGACAACACTATCCTTTTTGGGGATTAAAACATTACTTACAGAATCGGACGAAACCACCAAACTTCCATTCATCAATGCTTTTATCGCCGCATTTGCCCTAGTAGTATCTGCAACCATACTCGCCCCTTTCTTCACTGCTACCACTTGATTTTTAAACCGCACATCTAGTTTTTCGTAGGTATTCATTCCGTATTGTAACCAAGCTTTTTTGTAAAAGGTGTACAGATTTTGAAACTTATCTTCCAAATTATCTGCATTGCCAAACAAAATAGTCTGATCTCCAATGGCCGGTACTAATTCAAAAGTTCCTTGCGGTGTTATTTCAACTTGTTCTATCTGGGCTCTCCAAAAACTATCCGCCGTTATATAATTACCCATTTTTACCACTCCCTTCAGCAACAAACTATCAGAGGATGCCATCACCACTTTATTATTGGGGAAACTGGTAAACATCGGCACCCTTGCACTCACCTTTTCACTTAATGGCAGCCTAACCCCTGCACTGTCCAAGTAAAACGAATTGCCTTGCATGGTAAATACCCTTGCAATTGGTTGGCGCTCTTCTATTTTTACTTGCAATACCTGTTTATTATCAAAGAACAATTCAGCGTTTTTAACCCAATCCGTTTTCTCCAATTCAGTTTCAATGGCTTTCAGGTCAATTTCTTTTATCTTTTTATTAGATAAATCAGCATTTTTATTAATCAACTCCTTCACATCTTTTTCATCAATAAACAGATGCTCTTCTGCTCCAGTAATTTCTATTTTAAGATCAGCGCAAGTCCGATTATTTTTCTTAATCATTGCCGCACAGAACAATACAATAGTGCCCACTCCTAAAAGCAGCCATAAACCTTGCACTATTTTCTTATTCCAATTCAAGTCGCTTTTTTTATTAATCAATAAACATTAATCACTAACAACTAATAACTAACCACTGATAACTACTGCTACTTCCCCCACCAATACATCAATATTTCCTGCACCCGCCATTACCACCAATTCGGGTTTAGTACTCTTCACCCATTCTATCATTTCCTGTTTATCCAACACTTGCTTATTGCTTATCGTCATTTTATCCAACAACATTTCGCTCGTCACACCCGGTATTGGTAATTCTCTTGCAGGATAGATGGGCAATAAAACCACTTCATCTGCCATACTCAAACTAACGCCAAATTCGTTGGCCTGATCATTTGTTCTTGAATAGAGATGTGGTTGAAAAATCAACGTCAACTTCTTATCTCCATACAAACTTCTGATGCCACTTATCAACGCCCTCAACTCTTCTGGATGATGTGCGTAATCGTCAATCAATACATTCTTTTCTGTCTTTACAATGTATTCAAACCTTCTTTTTACGCCTTTAAAATCAGCAACTGCCGCCTTTATTTTTTCATCCTCAATCTTCAAATACTTCGCAACGCCTATTGCAGCCACTGCATTTTCTATGTTGTGCAAACCGCCCATGTGCAACGTAATGTTGCTAATGGTTTCGTCTTTATACACCACATCAAACAAGTACGAACCATTAATAACTTTAATATCTTTTGCATGAACAGTGGCCCTTGCATCACTAAAACTGTAGGTGAGATGATTGCTTACTGCAAATTCTCCATCTCTTTCCAAGCCATATTTGCTTATTAAACAACCACCTTCTTTTATCTTCTGTGAAAACTGAATAAAGGCATTTCCAAATTCTTCAGGCGTACCATAAATATCCAAATGGTCGGCATCCATTGCTGTTATGATGGCAACATCGGGCGTCAATTTCAAAAAGCTTCTGTCATATTCATCCGCTTCTACCACAACCACATTGTTGTCATCGCTCCAAAAGTTAGTTTTATAATTGGCAGCAATGCCTCCCAAAAAAGCATTACAACCATAACCACTATGCCTAAGGATATGCCCCGTCATGGTGGTAGTTGTTGTTTTTCCGTGCGTACCAGCCACACATATATTAAAAGAACTCTCGGTAATCCATTGCAAAATGTCGCTACGTTTTACCACCTTATACCCATTTTGCTGATAATAAACCAACTCGGCATGTTGGGCCGGAATGGCAGGCGTATAAACAATCACCTTCGCATCTTTTGGAATTAAATCCAAATTTTCTTCGTAATGAATGTCAATGCCACTAGCCTCCAAAGTTCTAGTAAGCTCGGTGGATGTTTTATCGTAACCAGAAACCTTATAATTTTTTGAATGAAAATATCTGGCAAGCGCACTCATCCCTATTCCACCGATGCCTATGAAATAAACACCCCTACCCCCTAAAGGGGAATTAGAAGCCCCATCCCCACCTCCAACTCCTGAAGGAGAGCTTAGTAAACTCCCGATATTTTTATTATTATCACTCATTATTATTCTTTCTTTTCTTATTCAAAACTTGAAACCTTTTGCTGCATTGATTCTTATTCAGATTAACTTTCTTTTTTAACTGATAAGATTCAATAAGAGTACCCTAACATTACTTCTTAGTTCCGCCGTATTACTCATTAGTTTCGTCGCATTACTCATTAGTTTCGTCACATTACTCATTAGTTTCGCCGCATTACTCATTAGTTCCGTCGCATTACTCATTAGTTTCGCCGCATTACTCATTAGTTTCACCGCATTACTCATTAGTTTCATCTCGAAACTTATTAGTTCCAGAGCAAAACTTATTAGTTCCAGAGCAAAACCTTTAAGCTAAGTAACCTAATTATTATAAAGAACTTCTCTTGCTATCACCTCGTCAGCATTTTTTACGGCCAATAAACTAATGTTTGTATTTAGTTCATTCAGCAATAAATCATCTTTTGCCAAGGCAATAACTGTATCTGCCAATTTCTCGTTTACCTCGCTATCGGCCACCAATAAGGCCGCCTTTTTTTGAACCAAAGCCATGGCATTTGCCGTTTGATGATCTTCGGCAGCATGTGGATACGGAACAAAAATGGAAGGTTTGCCCACCACGCACAATTCTGTAACCGCCATTGCACCCGCACGGCTAATAACTATATCGGCGGCAGCATAAGCCTGTTCCATTTGTTTGATAAACTCACTTATCCATATATTTTCTCGTCCTTTTGCAATCTTCTTGTATTTTTCTGCATTCGATTTTCCTGTTTGCCAAATCAGCTGCAAACCAGCTTCTTCCAGTTTATCAATCGAATCGTAAATAGCATTGTTAATGCTTCTTGCACCCAAGCTTCCACCTACTATTAAAATCGTTTTCTTTTCCTTTTTCAATCCAAAATAGGCCAAAGCATTTTCTTGCAAAATGTTTGCAACGGCAATTGAGCTTCTTACTGGATTGCCAGTAATTTGAATTTTATTACTCGGAAAAAACTTTTCCATTCCTTCAGTAGCCACAAAAACTTTAGTAGCCTTTTTGCCTAAAAGAATATTACTCTTTCCGGCAAATGAGTTGCTTTCGTGAATAAAAGTGGGTATGTTTTTACTTTGGGCAAACTTTAGGACAGGAAAAGTAGAATATCCTCCAACGCCAATTACAGCAGTAGGATGAAACTCCCTGAATATTTTTCTGACTTGAAAAAAGCTCTTAATCAACTTAAAAGGAAGCCATATATTTTTTATCAAAGAACTTCTATTAAAACCCGAAATGGTTAAACCCTGTATCTTATAACCAGCTTCGGGTACTTTCTCCATCTCCATTTTTCCATTAGCCCCCACAAACAATATTCTTGCATGTCTATCTATTCCTTTAATAGCATTTGCAATGGCAATTGCTGGAAAAATATGCCCACCCGTTCCTCCTCCGGCAATGATTATCCGAATACCCTTATGGTGCTTGGAGCTGCTTTTACTATTATTTTCGGAGGCAGATGTACTCATTACTTATTTATTTATGCCGTTGCAGGTGTGTTTAATACATTTCCTCCTGCCACTTCTTTATCACCCTCTTTTACTACTACGGAATCCATCAAAACGCTCTCTGGCTCTAATTTTCCTTCAGTTATTTCTACATTTCTCGCTACGCTCAATATGATTCCGATAGAAATACACGTAAACAAAAACGAGCTACCACCCATACTTACCAACGGAAGCGTTACACCCGTAACCGGTACGATATTTACCGATACGGCCATGTTTGCCAAGGCTTGAATGACCAATGTGAAACTTAAGCCCAATGCCAAAAACGCCCCAAAAGCATACGGACATCTTTTAAAAATCCGTATTCCTCGAAAGAGAAAAAGCAAATACACAAACATGATAAATGCCCCACCCAATAAACCATATTCCTCAATGATGATGGCAAAAATGAAATCCGAATAACAGTGTGGCAAAAAGTTACGTTGCATGCTATTGCCGGGACCAAGCCCTACCAAAATACCCCCATTAGCAATGGCTATTTTAGATTGTTGTACCTGATAAGGCACATCTTCATTGTTAGCATACACAAAATCTTGTACCCGTTTTATCCAAGTAGAAGCACGCCCCAACACTCCTCCCTTCTTTTCTCCCTTGCTTGTTTCCTTTACTAGCTCAGTATCTGGCTTGTTTTTATGTGTTAATACGGCTACCGAAATCAATAATCCTATGGGGATGGCTGCTATCCCAATGGCCAACATGATATGCTTTACACTTACTCTCCCAATAAACATTAGCAATAATGATGTGGCACCTGTGAGTAATGCTGTAGATAAATTTGCGGGCATAATGAGTACACAAATGATGGCTACAGGAATAATTATAGGCAGAAACCCTTCCTTAAAATCTTTGATAACTTCCTGCTTTTTACTCATCACACTCGAGATATACATGAACAAGGCTAAACGTGCATAGTCGCTCGTTTGGATGGTGAGGTTAATGATGGGTACACGTATCCACCTGCTTCCTTCGTTTATTTTAGCACCAAAAAACAAAGTGTAAATAAGAAAAGGGATAGCCGTGATGAATAAAATAAAGGCTATCCGTCTGAAAACACTATAATTTACCCGATGCAGAAAGTAAATGATAACCAAGCCAATCAGCATAAATGCAAGCTGTTTGAACAAGTATAATTCGTTATTTCCTTTATTCATTTTGTACGCAAGCGATCCAGTGGCACTGTAAACCACCAACACAGAAATGAGTGCTAGCAATACCACAATGCCCCAGATAAACTTATCGCCACGCGTCCGCAGAGCCAGTTGGCTTCGCATTCCTTGTATTGAAGGCATTTGTGAGAATAAAGTATCTGTCATAATTTTGTTGTTTTAAATTTTGTGTTTTAAATTTTAAATTATTGCCTCGATTGCGTTCTTGCTCTCATCCTCAAAATTCAAAATTTAAAATTCAAAATAATTATAACTCTCTAACTGCTTCCTTAAATAGTTTGCCTCTTTGTTCGTAGTTCTTAAACAAATCGAAGCTTGCACATGCTGGGCTAAGCAAAACAACGTCTCCCTTCGTTGCCATCTTGAAGCATGTCTTTACACAAGTTTCCATGTCGCTAGTTTCTCTAATGGCAGGAACCATGTTTTTAAAATGATTCACAATTTTGCTGCTATCCTTACCCAAACACACAATTGCTTTTACTTTTTCCTTCACCAAATCATCAAGAATGCTATAGTCGTTACCCTTGTCTTGACCGCCAAGAATAAGCACTACTTGCTGCTCAATGTTTTCTAAGGCATACCACGTACTATTTACATTGGTGGCTTTGCTATCGTTTATAAACTCCACGCCACGCACTCTTGCTACATGTTCGGCACGGTGTTCCAAACCTTGGAAATCGCCTACCGATTCCCTAATCATCTCCTTGCGGATACCGATTGTACATGCTGCTATTCCTGCTGCCATGGTGTTATAAACGTTGTGTTTTCCTTTAATGGCGAAGTCATAAATACTCATGCTTACGCGTTCTTCTTGAATACGGAGCAGTACTTGATCGCCCTTAAGTTGTCCGCCTTTTTTTACTTCATGCTTCATTGAGAATGGGAGGTTGTTTGTATTTATCGTTAGTGTATTTAATTTGTTTGTTATTACTTCATCATCATCACAGTAAATAAAATAATCTTCTTTCTGCTGATTTTCGATTATCCTGAACTTACTGTTTATGTAATTTTCGAACTTGTAATCGTATCTATCCAGATGATCTTCTGTGATGTTTAATAAAACAGCCACATTAGGTCTGAACGTCTCTATATCATCCAATTGAAAAGAACTAATTTCTGCCACATATAAAGGCTTCGGATCTTCTGCCACCTGCTTTGCAAACGAGTAACCAATGTTGCCTACCAACGCACAATCCAATCCAGCTTTTTTACAGATATGATATATTAAACTGGTGGTTGTACTCTTCCCGTTGCTACCTGTTATCGCTATTATTTTACTATCACCCTTAAACCGATACGCCAATTCTATTTCGCCAATCACTTTTATCCCCTTCGCCCTAATCTTTTTTACCAGTTCATTCTTTTCGGGAATGCCCGGACTTTTTATGATTTCATCGGCTGATAAAATTTTCTCTTCCGTATGACCGCCTTCTTCAAAATCAATTCCGCAAGCAATTAATTCTTGTTTATATCCCTCCTTTAAAAGACCTCCATCGCTCAAAAAAACATCGTAGCCATTTTTCTTTCCTAGCAAAGCCGCGCCCACACCGCTTTCTCCCCCACCCAATACAACCATCCGGTGAGCCCCCACATCTTTCTCGTCTAGTATTTTCTTTTCTTCCATTTATCTTTCTTTTTCTTTCCTTTCAGTCAGATTAATCAATTTATTTTAATGCCTAACCCAATTTTCGTTATCAAGAAAGTCATTTTCGTTACTAAGAAAACCGTTTTCTTTATGAAGAAAGTCGTTTTCTTTGTCAATAAAATGGTTTTCCTTATCAATAAAGTAATTTTCTTTATTAAGAAAATTATTTAATTGAAACGAAATTTCATTTTCGTCACTAAGAAAATGGTTTTCGTTATCACGAAAATGACCTCCCACTACCTTATCTTGAGCGTAATGATGGATAATACCACACATATCAACGTCACAATCCAAAACCTCACAGCTATCTTACTCTCATGAAACCCTTTTTTCTGATAGTGATGATGCAAAGGACTCATCAAGAAAACCCTTCGTCCCTCACCATATTTTTTCTTGGTGTATTTAAAATAACTAACCTGAATAACCACGCTTAAATTCTCTACCAAGAAGATGCAGCAAAAGATGGGTATCAATAATTCTTTTCTGATAATGATGGCCAATGAGGCAATGATTCCACCCAGTGCCAAACTGCCTGTATCGCCCATAAAAACCTGCGCCGGAAAGGCATTGTACCACATAAACCCGATGCAAGCACCCACAAAAGCCGCCACGAAAATGCTTAGCTCGGCCGAGTTTGGGATGTACATGATGTTTAGATAATCGGCAAAACGAATATTGCTACTTACGTAAACAAACACGCCCAGACAAATGCCTATCAGCGCACTAACGCCAGCCGCCAATCCATCTAATCCATCCGTTAAATTGGCACCATTAGATACCGCCGTGATGATAAATGTGACCGCCAAAATGTATATAAGCCAAGTAAATTTCTCTGCCCCAGGAGCAATCCAACTTATCAGTTTGCTATAATTGAACTCATGATTTTTTACAAAAGGAATGGTGGTGATAGGCGTTTGAACCCTTGCAAAGTGATGTGCCTTACCACCATAAATACGGATGGTATCGCCAACTAATCTTTCTCCTTTTCTCAAAATAGAATCCGCAATTACGTGTTGAGGCGAATAGATTTCACGTTGAACTTCAACACTTTTAGCAAAATAAAGTGTACTGCCAATAATGATCCCAAGCCCTATTTGTCCAAAAATTTTAAAGTTGCCAGCTAATCCATCGCTATCCTTTTTCTTATAAGCACCGCCACTTGCTAGGGCTTTCTTTTTGGCTGAAATTTTTAAATAATCATCTATAAAACCAATAATCCCCAACCAAACGGTGGTCAAAATCATTAGACGGATATAGGTTTTGTGCAGGTTGGCAAACAATAAAGTGGGTATTAAAATGCCCATCAAAATGATGATACCGCCCATTGTTGGCGTTCCTTTCTTTAGGTTTTCACCAGCTAAGCCAAGCTCACGTACGCTTTCGCCTATTTGTTTCTTTTGTAAGTATAGAATTACTTGTTTACCAAAAACCGTTGTGATAATCAAAGAAAAAACAATTGCCAATGCCGCCCTGAACGTGATATATTGAAATACCCCGAAACCCGAAATGTGGAAGGTTTGTTTTAACCAGATAAAAAAGTAATACAGCATCCTTTTGTTGTTATTATTAATTTTAAATTTTGAATTTTAAATTATAGCTCATATTCTTAAAAGTTTCTCGCTCTAAACAATTCAAAATTTAAAACTCAGAATTTAAAATAATTATTTGTCTAATAATTCAAAAACCTCCCGCAAAATCTCCTTGTCATCAAAAGGAAATTTTGTTCCTTTTATGTCCTGATATTTCTCGTGACCTTTTCCTGCCACCAAGATGATGTCATCATCTTTTGCCAAGCTTACTGCCGTTTTAATGGCCTCCTTTCTATCAGCAATGGAGATATACTTTCTTTTGGCAGCACTATCCAAACCCGTTTCCATGTCTCTCAAAATATCAGCAATCTCTTCGCTTCTAGGGTTATCGCTTGTTAAGATAACCTTGTCACTCAAGTTGCAAGCCGTCTGCGCCATGATGGGTCTTTTGGTTTTATCCCTATCACCACCACACCCAACCACGGTAATTACTTGCTCATAACCCTTCTTCAATTTCTTGATAGTGCTCAACACATTCTCCAAAGCATCGGGCGTATGGGCATAATCTATAATGCCAATAATTCTGCTTTTGCTAATCACATAATCGAAACGGCCCTCTGCACCGGTAAGCATACTCAAAGTAGTTAGCACCTGAAGTTTATCTTCTTCCAAACAAACAGCCGCACCATAAACCGCCAACAGATTATAGGCATTAAATTCTCCAATCAACCTAAAATGAACCTCTATTTCATTAACCAACATCTGCAAACCAGTCAGGGCATTGTCTAATATTTTGCCCTTAAAGTCAGCCATTGTTTTTAGGCTGTAGGTATATTTTTTAGCGTTTGTGTTTTGCAACATCACCATACCACGCTTGTCATCAGCATTTGTAATGGCGAAAGCCGTAGTAGGCAAATCGTCAAAGAACTTCTTCTTTACCTTGATATATTCATCAAAAGTTTTATGGTAATCCAAATGGTCGTGTGTGATATTACTAAACAATCCTCCCGCAAACTGCAACCCGGCAATCCTATTTTGATGAATGGCATGACTGCTGCATTCCATAAAAACGTGCGTACAATCTTTATCAACCATCAAACTCAACAGCTCATTTAAACTAACTGCATCAGGCGTGGTATGCGTGGCTGGAATTATTTCTTTCCCAATGATGTTCTGAATAGTACTAACCAATCCACAGGTATAACCTAGTTTGGTAAAGAGTTTATATAAAACAGTAGCAATGGTGGTCTTGCCATTAGTACCCGTAACCCCAACTAATTTTATCTTTTTAGATGGTTCACCATAAAATTGATGCGCCATCAGGGCAACTGCTTCACTAGAATCTTTTACTTCGATGTAAGTAATTCCTTCTTTTATTTCAGTAGGGATAGTTTCACAAACAATTGCCACCGCACCAGAATCAATTGCCTTAGTGATGAATAAATGTCCATCACTCTGAACCCCTTTTATGGCAATAAAAGCACAACCTGCAACGACCTTTCGGCTATCGATGGCAATAGACTTTACCGCAACGTTGGTATTGCCTATCACTTGTTTCAAGCGCACTTTGTATAATATGTCTTGCAGTGTTTGCATCTAATTAAGTTCGATATTTAGTAATTGTCCATGCCCAACTGATTGTCCTTCAGAAATTGATTGAGCCACTACGCGTCCCTTTCCTTTTACATTAACCTTCAATCCCATACCCTCACACAAAACCACTGCATCCTTTAAACCTAATCCCTTTAATGATGGCATATAATTATTGGCGAACATTTTTTCGGTAAAATAGGTGCTGTACTTCGTTCCGCTCATACTTACCAATTCCTCTACATTTTTTCCATCATCTCTGTAAGGAACTTTTACGACATTTAAAACCTGAGCTAAGTCTTGTTTTAATCCAGCATATTGAAAGTTGCTACTGTCATTTTTTACAGTTGCAGGCGCATAATTAACTTGACGCACATAAGTGGTATACAATCTATCCGAGATTTCTTTAAAGACTGGCCCTGCAACCCTTGCCCCATAAAACTCGGCTGCATGAGGCTTATTTTTTATCACCACCACACAAGTAAACTGTGGATTCTCGGCAGGGAAATAACCAGCAAAAGAGCTTTGGTAAATCATATCGTCATAGCCCTTACTCCCATTGGCAACCAAAGCTGTACCTGTTTTTCCTGCCACTTTATAGGTAGTATTCTTGAACAATTCAGCAGCAGTTCCTTCTATACAAACGCCCTCTAAGCAAGCCTGAAGTTGCTTTATTGTTTCATCGCTACATAACTTATCAACCGTTACATAAGGTGTACGAGCATCAATCACTTCTCCTTCATCTTTAACGGAACTCAATAAATAAGGGCGCATCATTTTGCCATTGTTAGCCACAGCATTATAAAGTGTAGCTGTTTGCAAAGGGGTTACTTCTATATTGTAACCAAATGCCATCCAAGGTAAACTATTGGCATTCCAAAATCTGCTTCCGGGTTTATGGATGATAGATCCACGTTCGCCAGTGATATCAATTCCGGTTAATGTATCCAATTTCATTTGGTGCAAGTGACCAATAAATTGGTTGGGATTATGTGCATAGTTTGCATAAGCCATTTTTGCCATCCCTACATTACTACTCAACTCAAAGGCTTGCTTGGCAGAAACCATCATTCTTCCATGCTTTTCTGAGTCGTAAACAGTCTGACCATTAATTTGCCAAACACCTCCATTTAAGTTTACCTGACTTTCCAGATTTATTTTTTTGTCCTCCAATAAACTCATCATAGTAGCCAACTTAAAGGTAGAACCAGGCTCGGAAGGACTAATTGCATAGTTGAAATCCTCGGCATAATTGCCATCATTGCGTCTGCCAAGGTTTGCAATAGCCTTTATCTTGCCAGTCTTTGTTTCTATTACAATAGCACAACCATGTTCTGCTTCGTTCTTAGTCATCATTTTAAGTAGTGCATTCTCTGCCACTTCCTGAATGAAGACATCCAATGTGGTTACTATATCCTTTCCGTTTTCTGGCTCTATCTGATAATCCTCAACTGGCACACTAACACCTCCAGCAATATATCTAACTAATCTTCTGCCACTAACCCCTTTAAGCAAAGTATCGTAAGTTCTTTCCAAACCAACTTTTGATGAATCTCTAGCCAAACCAATGGTTCTGTAGGCAAACATTTTATATGGATTGAGGCGTATTGTTTTTAAACTGGCAATAAATCCACTCTTGTTTCTGCCTAAACGAACCAAAGGAAATGTCTTCATTTCTTGGTACTGACGATAGGAAATATTTTTCTTCAATAAGAAATATCTATCTTTTGTTTTGTACCCATGAAGCAACATTCTCTTGTATTCTCCCTCTGAATTGTCTTTAAACAATTCAGATAAACGATAACTAAGGCTGTCAAGGTTGTCTCTAAAGCGAACGCCACTCTTTTCTCGCAATCCGTCTGCAGCAAAGTCTATATAAATATCAAATTGAGGGATACTGGTACTAAGCATTTTGCCATCTTCGCTATAAATAGTACCTCGTTCAGGGTCTACTTCTTCAATTCTTTGGTGAAGACTATCACTCATGCTTCTCCAGTAATGCCCTTGAACCTGTTGGATATAAACTGCCTTACCGAATATAAAAAGGCATATACCTACTATGAGCAGGTAGCTGAGATATACTCTCCATAATATGTCTTTTTTAACTTCCACTTCTTTAGTTATGAATTATGAGTTATAAATATGAGTTCCTTTATATACAACGTGCTACTTCCTTTCTTCGGGTTGCAACCTTACAGGCACATCCTTGGTTATTTTTAATCCCAGTGGTTCCGCTGCTTTTTCTACTTGTGCTTCCTCACTTTTATACATCACTTCACTTTTTACTGTCTTATATTCAAACTGCAAATCCTTAATTTCCTGTTGAGTTTTATTTATGTTTCTTAATGTTTTATCGGCCATGTGTCCATTAGCAATATATAAAACAGCAAGTCCTGTTAAAAACAAAAAGAAGTTTAAGTTTTTTGTTATCCATTTACCTCCAGAAAAAAGCTCTCCAAGACCTTTTAGCTTGCCAGTTTTAGTGCTTCCCTTTGCGGTTCCTTTAACTTCTTCTGCCATTTTATTACTTTATTATTTTAGAGACCTTTCTCTATAATCCCTAACTCATAACTTATAATTCATAACTAACTTATATCCTCTCCGCTACCCTAAGCTTTGCGCTTCTGCTTCTTTTATTCTGCTTCAATTCTAACTCGGTTGCAGTAATTGGTTTTTTATTTACCAACTTCCATTTCTGTTCTTTAGTAGTCTGAATAAAAGGATTGTCATCTACCTCTTCTTCAAAGCTTCCAGACTTAAAAAACTGTTTTGCCAACCTATCCTCTAGCGAGTGAAAGGTTATTATAGCCGCTCTTCCTCCGGGCTTAATAACTTCATTCAACTGTAAAAGCATCTCTTTCAGTACTTCCATTTCTGCATTTACTTCTATTCGTAGAGCCTGAAATACTTGAGCGAGATACTTATTAGGATTCCCTTTTACCACAGGCTCTATCATCGATTTGAATTGCAATATGGTTTGCACCTGTACTTGCTTTCTTGTATATACTATATGCTTAGCCAATGTTTTAGAATTACTAACCTCACCATATTTTTCGAACAACTTATGCAGTTCACTTTCCGAATAATTGGCTATCACATTTGCCGCTGTTAGCAATTGTCTGTTATCCATCCGCATATCCATTGGGCCATCAAAGCGTATGGAAAAGCCCCTATCTCCCTCATCAAACTGGTGACTGCTTACACCCAAATCTGCCAATAACCCATCTACTTGTGTTACTTTATGTAATCTGAGAAATCGTTGTAAGTGGCGGAAATTTTCTGGAATAAAAGTTATCCTATCGTCTTTTGGCAGGTTGTTGATAGCGTCTGCATCCTGATCGAAGGCAATCAATCTTCCATTCTTTCCCAACTTTTCTAAAATCCCTCTGCTATGACCGCCTCCACCAAAAGTGCAGTCCACATATACGCCATCTGGCTTTATATTTAATCCTTCTATTACTTCATTACATAATACTGGGATATGGTAATCTGAACCTACTACATTATCGTTTGAATGATTACCCTCTTTGCTCATAAACTTTTCTCTTTCTACCTCTGATTAAATGATTTGAATGATAAAAAATGAACCCCAACCCTTGAAGGGGCAAAGAAAATCCTCAGATTATAGAGGTTTGCCGATATTCATTTTTAATTAAAACCCTACCATTACCTCCTTGGCAAGATTGCTGTACTCTGTAGGAGATACTTCTTCAAAGAGTTTCTTGTACTTAACGGCATCCCATATTTCAAACTTGTCCAAAACAGCAGCTATAATTACATCTCTTCCTATTGTACCATATTCTTTAAAAGAAGCTGGCATCAACATTCTTCCGGCAGAATCCAATTCTATTTCAGTAGCTCCTCCCAAAAATTGACGAGTAAACTGTCTTACTTTGGGATCAAATTGGTTTAGTTTACTAAACTTTTCCATTATTTCGTTCCATGTTTTCATTGGGTAAAGGGTTATACACCTTTCGAATCCTCTTGCTAACATGAATTTTACCTCGCCTTCGTCTAGTTGTTTTTTCAGGGCACCAGGCAACAAGAAGCGACCTTTCGCATCTATTGTAGCCTCGTATTCACCATGAAAATTCATCATTTGAGATAATTTGAGGGTAAAAATAACACTTTGTGACACAAAAGAACACTTTTTCCCACCAAGGTTGCGCAAAAGGCCTCCTTTTATTATCCACATACCATTTTGGGCTTAAATGCAGTGTGGTATTAGGTTTTGGCTTATTTTGAATAAATAGAAGCAACTTTTTCTGTTGATTACCTGTGGATAACCTAAGTTTTATGTGAGTTTAAGGCGCCTTTATTAACAAATGGAGGCATTTAATGTGAAATAAAAGTTGGGGTAAAAAGAAGAAGGCATAAGGCATGGTGGTAAAAAGTGGGGCAAAAGGGCAGGTTTTCATTAAAAATGGCAAAATTGAGGGAACTTTAGTTTTACGTACAATGTTTTGGAGGGTATTATCCTAGTTTAAGCAATCGCTTTAAGTGCGGCATCATCAATTATCGAAGGTATTTATCATTCATTGGCATACGAAGTTTAATCAGCGAAATTTTCAGAACTATCTAAAGGTGATGGTAAAAGTAGTTCCAATATTTTCCTCACTTTCAACCTCAATACTTCCTCCTAAGGCAGTGATTTGTGAATGAATAAGGTATAATCCAATTCCTTTGCTGTCTGCATTGTTATGAAACCTTTGGTAAAGCCCAAATATTCTGTCTTTAACTCTATTCATATTCATTCCGATGCCATTATCTGAAAAGGTGAGTTTTGTAGTTCCATTATCATTTTTTATAGTATCAATTTTTATAAAAGGCTTTCTGTTGGGGTGGGAATATTTTATAGCATTGGTGAGCAGGTTTAAGAAAATGCTTTCTAAATAAGTGTTGCTAAACTCGACAATTGGTGCTGCCGAAAAGTCTGAGACTATCACCGCATCTGCACTACTAAAGGTATTAGAAATGGAAGTTAGTACCCTGTTTAGCATATCATGAAAGCCTAACTCACCTGTAGGCAAATTTCTATTTTCCTTTATAATGAGGATATTGATTAGATCATTTAATGTATCGTTTAATTGAAAAGTAGATTGTTTGAACCCTTCAATTAGTTTTTTATTGCGCAAGTCGTTTATTGTTTCCACATCTAAAAGCTTGCAAATTGAAACCAGATTTGTAAGTGGCGCTCTAAGATTATGTGTGGTGATATACCCAAATTGTTTAAGCTCCTTATTATTACTGATAAGTTCATTTAACAGTTGTTCTCTTTCTTCTTCGGCTTTTTTCTTTTGCGTAATATCCCTTTGAATTGAAACCCAGTGCGTAAATTCTCCATTTGCATTTGCAACTGGAAATACTGAAATGCTTGCCCAGAAAGGAGTGCCGTCTTTTTTGTAATTTATCACTTCCATGTTTCCTGGAACAAATTGGTTTACGGCTGCTCTTAGTTTATCTCTCTCAGTTCTATCGGTTAGAGGGCCATTCATAAACTTTAAAGTGCGTCCTCTTGCTTCTTCAAAACTATAACCAGTCATTTGTGTGAAAGCATTATTGGTATACAATACAGGTAAACCACCAGTTGCTAATCGTTTAGAATCTCTAATGATGATTGCATCTGTAGTGTTGGTAATAACAGTTTCTAAAAGTTTAAGTCTTTCTTCACGTTGCTTTATTTCGGTAATATTCTGCAAAGCACCTACTAATCTTATTGGCGTACCTTTTTCATCTCGTACTACAAAAATTCTATCAAGTACTATGGCATATTCTCCATTAGACATTCTTAGACGATATTCATTTTTCCAAGTGTTTTCTCCGTTATTTATAGAATCGTTTGTATGCTTTAATACTATCTCTAAATCATCTGGATGAACGTTATTATTCCATTCATTTTTGACTAAATCTTCGTAAATGCCTGACTTATGACCAAAAAGTTCTGTGAAGTTTTTGCTTGAAAAATAGGTATTTTCAATAAGATCGGCCTCCCAAACCACGTCTGATGTTGCAAGAGTGGCATACTCAAAACGCATATTACTCTTGGTGAGCTCTTGCTCGTATTTTTTTGTTTCTGTGATGTCTTGCATGGAACCGATCATACCAGTAACAATTCCATTTTCGTCTTTTATGGTAAAGCTTCTATCTAAAACATAAGCATAAGTGCCATCTGCCCTTCTAAATCTGTATTCCTCAATCCACTTTTCGCCTTTGTCGTTTATTACCTTAAACTCAGTATCCATTACTCTTTTAAGATCGTCTGGATGAACATTTCTTGTCCAGACACTATTTCCTAATGGTTCAACATCTTTTACAGGGTGTCCATAAATGAGTGTAAAATTGTTACTTATATAAATGGTTTCAGCTTTTAAGTCGGTTTCCCAGACTACATCCGAAGTAGCAAGTGTGGCATATTCGTATCGTTGATTACTGCGTTTTAGTTGCTCCTCTATTTTATTCTTTTCGGTAATGTCAGTTACAAAAGCACAATTCAGTTCGATTGAACCATATTTAATCAAATTAGCATTTACTGCGACATCTAAAATACTGCCATCCTTTTTCATTTTCTTGGTTGTAAATGAAAGTTTACCATGCAATTTGAGCTCTGCCCAATGGTGCGGCCAAATTTCTGGGTAGAAGTCTGGATCCATGTCGAATACTTTCATATCGCTCAGTTCATTTCTTTCATAGCCTAGCATATCAACAAATGCGTCATTAAAAGCATACAAAGAGGCGTCCTCTCTTATGTACATGATTGGCGTAACGGCATTTTTAAAAGAGAAATCAACCAAGTTTAGCGCATCTTCAATTTTTTTCCTCTCGGTAATGTCTTGCATCGCCCCAATTAGCCTTATAGATTTTCCGCTATTATCTTTTACCACAAAACCTCTGTCTAAAACTATTGCATATTCGCCATTTCCTTTACGAAGCCTATACTCAGACTCCCATTTATCGCTTTTTCCTAATATGCTATTTAATTCTTTCTCTAAGGTACTTTGCAAATCATCGGGATGAAGGTTATTTCTCCATACGTTGTTTGGGCCATATTCTATGCCAGTGGTTTCGAGACCAAACACGGTGGTAAAATTATTTCCCAAATAGAGAATATCGTTTACAAGGTCAGTTTCCCATACTACATCCGAAGTAGCTAAAGTAGCAAACTCATACCTTTCGTTACTTAGCTTGAGGGCTTCCTCTGCTTTTTTCTTTTCGGATATGTCAGTAATAAAAGCGCAATTAAGTTCAATACCTCTAAAGTTTATGAGGTTTGCCCGTACATCCACAGTAGTAATTGAACCATCTTTTTTAGTTCTATTGGTTATAAAACTCAATGTCCCTTTTTCCTTTAATTCATTCCAATGACAAGGCCAATTTTTTGAATCGAAGGAATTATTTATATCAAAAATCTTTCTTCTTTGTAGTTCTTCTCGGCTATATCCAGATAGCTGTACATAGGCTTCATTGAAATCATGAAACATTCCGTCTTCCCTTATAAATACAATTGGAGTTACTGCGTGCTGGAATGAAAAATTGATTAATTCTAATTGATCTTCCAGTTTCTTTTTCTCGGTAATATCATAAACAAAAGCACAGTTCACCTCTAGATTTCCAAGTTTAATATAGTTAGCATTTATTTCGACTTCAATCTCTGATCCATCCTTTTTTCTACGTTTTGTAATGAAGCTAACTTTTTGGTTTGCTTTCAAGTTTTCCCAGTATAATTTCCACGATTCTGTAGTGAAGCCAGTACCAAAATCGCGCATGGTTAGTTGCTTCATTTCGTCTGTTGTATATCCGTACAAATCGCAGAATGCCTTATTACAAGAATGTATGGAAGCGTCTTCATTGGAAAAGATGATTGCGGTATCTACGTTTTCGAAAGAGAAGCCGACAAGCTTAAGTTGTTCTTCTAATTTTTTCTTCTCGGTAATATCAATAAAGGAGGTTACACTAATGTCTTGTCCCCCATAATTAATTACACTAGTGCGCATTTCAGCGTCTATTATAGTTTTGTCTTTACGCCTAAGCTTAGTAATGTGAGGCAATGAGTTGTTCTTTTTCAACTCTGCCCATCTAATTTTCCAAGTTTCAGGCGTATGCCTATTGGATATATCATAAACGGAAAGCACTTGAAATTCTTCCTTTTTATATCCCAAAGCTTTGTAAGCCTCTTCGTTAAAGTCAAATATTCTACCATCTTGTTCTGTGAAATACATCGGAATCTTTGCATTCCTGAAAGCAAAATCAACTAATTTCAATTTGTCATCAAGCTTTCTACTTTCTGTAATGTCTGTTGCAATGGTAAAATTGAGTTCCAAATCACCATACATCATAAGATTTGCCCGAACTTCAATGTCTAATATTTCACCCTTTTTATTTTTAATTTTGTTATTTATAACTAAGTTCTTTTGCTTCTTTAGTTGTGCCCAATGCTCTTTCCATAATTCCTCATTCAATGTTGTATTTGTTTTCTGAACACTCAACTGAGCATATTCCTCTTTTGTATAACCGAAAAGAGAATAAGCAGCCTCATTAAAATCGTAAAACGAGCCATCTTCTTTAATTAATGTTATAGCAGTTACCGTATTTCTAAAAATAAAATCAACAAGTTCTAGCTTATTTTCTAGTTTTTTCTTCTCGGTTATGTCTAAAATAAACGAATAGTTTATCTCTTTACCACCATAGCTTATCAGGTTAGAACGTATCTCTACATCCACCATTTCACCATCCTTCCGCTTTAATCTATTAGGAAATGTTGCTTTTTTTATCTTTCTAAACTCCACCCACCTCTCTTTGCAACTTTCCTTATCGAAAGCAGGGTCTATGTCTGAAATGGTTAAGTGTTTAAACTCCTCGAACTCGTACCCCAATAGCTGAAGCATTGACTCGTTAAAGTCGAAGAAAGTAGCATCCTCCAGTAAAAGCAGGATAGGTGTTGCAGCATTTCTGAATGAATAATCTACCAGCTTCAATCTTTCATCTAGCTTATTCTTTTCTGTTACATCGGTAATATAGGCACAGTTTAGTTCCTGTCCATTGTGATAAATAATGTTTGTTTTAATAATTACCTCTATCAGGCTACCATCTTTTCGCTTGTGAGTTGTTTCAATAATATGTTGCTTTTTAGCTTTTAATTTTTCCCAATGCTTAGCCCAATTCTCTATTGAATAATCTGGGTTTGGTTCCACATCTTGCACCCGCATTGTTGCAAGTTCGGTTCTTGAATACCAATACTGTAAACAAAAGGCATCATTAAAATCAAAAAAAGTACCATCTGTGTTTATTAGAACTATGGGTGTAGACGCGTTTCGAAAAGAAAAATCTACCAACTCAAGTCTTTCAGAAATAAGTTTCTTTTCAGTTACATCCTCCAAGTAGGTGCAAACAGTAATTCTGTCTCCCTCGTTACCAATCTCTGGTCTACCAAAGCCCCTCACCCATCTAGTTTCACCATTCTCTATAATTCTATATTCTATGTTCCAAACTTTTAGTTTAAAAACATCTTTTATAGAATCCAACAATTTTTGTTTGTCATCTGGATGAACCCTCACAAACAGTAAACTATTGTCAGTATTGATTGCATCTTTATTAAACGCTGGAAAAAAGGTTTCCATCTCTTTGTTCACAAAACCAAACTGAAACCTGCCATCAGGATATAAATACATTTCAAATACTACCAATGGTAAGTTGTCAGTAAACCTCTTTACATCATATTGCCTTTTAGGCATTTCAAAATCAATCCTATCTTGAAGCGTCAATTCATCAAAACCCCAATCAGGCTGAACAGGAGGAGCTGTAGGAACAATGCTTATATCTTTCCATAAAATAAAGGCCTTTCCTTCTTCATAACAATGGGTAGTGAGTAGTATTTGTTGCGACTTAATGTTTAGTTTCAGCTCAATGGGCAGGTTAGATTCAAATGCTTGGTCTAAATACTTTTTAATGATTTCTGTTGTTTCCTTATCGCCAAATGAAAATATATTATAGCCCACAGCAGGCAAAATTCCATGTAAATAAGATGAATCTGGCTTAGATACCTTTATAATGGTACCCGATTTGTCGATTTCTGTGGATGCAAGTCTGACCATATTTTAAGGAGGGTGATCTTATGAAACAATTAGGATGTGCAAAATACACATTCTGATTCAATATTGTTTATTTTATGAGTATGATTGTATTAATTGATTAAAAAATAACCTGTTTCATTCATTGTGAGGTAAACAGACTTGTTCTAAACCTAATTTTATACTACCCAAAGAGTAAAAATCCGAAGCTGAATATCTCTTGTGGGGTTTACTCCATAAGAAGGATTCAGGCTTAAATTTATTAAAATAAAAGTCCTTTTCATTCGTCATTCTAAGCAATTAGTTGTAGTTATGTCAATAACATTATTTTTACCCCGTGAGAAAATTTAAGAAGCCCGTTATTTTAGAGAATGTATTGGTAGAAAACTATGCCGCCGAGGGCAAAGGATTGGCAAGAGTAGATGGTAAAGTGATATTTATAGAAGGAACCATCCCTGGTGACATCGTTACTATTCAGTTACAAAAAAACAAGAAAGACTGGGCAGAAGCTTATCCACTAAGCTTTACAGAATATTCGAAAGATAGGGTAACGCCTTTTTGCAAACACTTTGGCGTATGTGGAGGTTGCCAGTGGCAGATGCTTCCCTACAGCCAACAGTTAGGGTATAAACAACAACAAGTAGCAGATAATTTAGGAAGAATTGGTAAGGTAGAAATGCCCGATTTAATGCCTATTGTTGGGGCAGATGCTACTACAGGCTATAGAAATAAACTGGAATATACGTTTGCCACCAGACGGTTTATTCCTAAAGAAGAGTTTCAACAACTGCGTGCCGAAGATAAATTGACCGAAGCCATTGAGGGAACTATTGGTGCAGCAGGCTTTCATGCAAAAGGTCAGTTTGATAAGGTGGTAGAAATAGATACTTGCCACCTACAAGAGGAACCTACAAACCTGATGCGCAAGGCAATTGTGGCTTTTGCTAAAGAAAACGGTTACAGCTTTTGGGACATTAAAAACCATGAGGGATGGCTACGAAATATGATGGTGCGCATTGCCACAACGGGCGAAATAATGGTGAACATTGTATTGGGATTTGAGGATAAGAAAATGCAGACAAATCTATTTGATTATTTATTGAAAGAATTTCCTGCCATAACTACTTTGCTATATACGATTAATAGAAAGTTTAATGATAGTATCTACGATTTAACGCCTGTGGCTTACCATGGCAATGGTTACATTATAGAGAAGTTGGAAGATTTTCAGTTTAAGATTAGTCCTAAATCTTTCTTTCAGACAAACACCAAACAAGCAGAAAAATTATATCAGATAACGAGAGACTTTGCTGAATTGGATGGTACACAAACGCTGTACGATTTGTATTGCGGTACAGGAAGTATCGGTATTTTTTGTAGTAAGGATGCAAAAAAGATTGTTGGCGTAGAACTGATAGAAGATGCCATAAAAGATGCTAAGGAAAATGCAGCGTTAAACAATATTAATCACTCTTTCTTCACGGCGGGCGATGTAATAAATATTTGTGATGATGCATTCTTCGAAACACATGGCAAACCAGATGTTATCATTACCGATCCGCCGAGAGCAGGAATGCACGAAAAGTTGGTAAAGAAACTACTAGACATTGCGGCGCCATTGGTGGTTTATGTAAGTTGCAACCCTGCCACGCAAGCAAGAGATTTGGCATTGCTAGATGAAAAATATGTGGTTACTAAAGTGCAGCCCGTAGATATGTTTCCACACACGCACCACATAGAAAACGTGGTTCAGTTAAAGTTGAGGGGATAGGAAATGAGGATAAGAGGATAAGATGGGATAGGGAAGGAGGCAAAATGGCAATGAATGAGTTAGTTAAAAGTTATTTTAGATAGATATTATGAATGAATTTAGGCCAAGCAGGTTTGAGGTTTTACCAGTAATTATTAAAAACCTACTGATAATTAATGTGCTAGTTTTTATAGCACAGAATACTATCGTAAAGCAGTTTCATTTTCCTATAGACGATTACTTTGCTTTGCATACTTGGAAGAGTACCCTTTTTCAGCCATGGCAATTAGTTACACACATGTTTTTACATGGTAGCTTAGGACACATCTTCGGAAACATGTTTGCCCTTTGGATGTTTGGTTCAGTTCTTGAAAACTTATGGGGAGCAAAACGCTTTATAATCTTTTATTTGGTTTGTGGCTTGGGAGCTGCATTATTACACCTTATTATCTTGAACCTAGAAGTTGCTGGGCTTACCAACGAGTATTTGCATTTAGTTGCCTTAAATTCCAGTAATAATAGCGGTGCTACAGATGCGATACTTGAGTTTTTTCATAAAAATGATATTATTTTAAATGATCAATCTATTATTACTTACTTGAGGAATAATCCCAACGATCATGCTGAGGCTGGAAGATTGTTAGATGTATTTTCTACTTATTATAAGGTAAAATTAGATACCCCAACCATTGGCGCAAGCGGTGCTGTATTTGGTGTATTGGCAGCGTTTGTTTATTTGTTCCCAAATACTTATTTATATCTGTATTTCTTTTTCCCGGTTAAAGCAAAATGGGCTGGATTGGCTTATTTTGGTTATGAACTATTCTTTGCTGTGCGTAATTCTGCAGGAGATAATGTGGCACGTTGGGCGCATGTAGGTGGTGCAATAGTAGGGTTGCTACTGGTAATGACTTGGAACAAAACCAATAGGAAAACGTTCTACTAATATTGTTTTAGCACTTACATAACGTAATTGCTTTTATTTTTACACAAAACATAGTATCGTGGGCATCAGAGAATATAGCAATAAAAGGATACCATTATTAGGTCAGGATAATAATGCACTTACATGGCTCATCATTATCAATGGTACCATTTTTATTTTACTCAACTTCCTAAAGCTTGTCTATTTCTTTTCCGAAGTACCATTAGATTTATTTCAGCACCAAATTGTTGATTGGTTTAGTTTGCCAGCCTCTATCGAAAAGATAGGCTCAAGGCCTTGGACATTAATCACCGCTATGTTTAGCCATATAGGTGTTTGGGAACTTATAAGCACACTTTTATGGCTTTGGGGTTTCGGTTACATTTTGCAGGACTTAACGGGCAATAATAAACTACTACCTATTTATTTGTATGGTGGTTTTGTAGGCGGCGTATTTTTCTTATTAATTAATAACATCTTCCCTGTTTTTGCTCAGAGGGTAGACTTTATTCCTCCAATGATGGGGGGAAGTGCGGCAGTTATGGCAGTTGCTGTGGGTACAACAACTTTGGCACCCGAGTATAGAATATTTCCATTAATAAACGGTGGCATACCATTATGGGTACTTACTTTAATATTTGTAGCTATAGATTATGCTACCATTGCAAGTGCAAGTGGTGGAATGGCCGTAGCACATTTGGCAGGTGGTGCCGTTGGATTTTTGTATATAAAACAATTAGGAAAAGGGCACGACATGGGTGCGTGGATGACTACTTTTTGGAACTGGTGTGATAGCCTTTTTAATCCAGAAAAGAGAGAAGCAAACATATCGGCAAAGGATAGAGTTTATTACAAAACAACACAGCCACCTTATACAAAGACTCCAAACCTAACACAACAGAAACTAGATGATATTCTAGATAAAATAAACCAAGAAGGATACCACATGCTTACTGATGAAGAAAAATCATTTTTGAAAAAAGCAAGCAAAGAAGAACTATAGAATACAACAAATGGACAAATTTTTAAAACTATTAAAAATACTAATCAGGTGTTATGCAGCAGTATATCTTGCAGCTTGTTTAACACCCTATATAAGTCCATTACATTTCCGATCACTAACTTTCATTGCTTTAATGTTTCCTTATTTATTAATTGGAATGCTATTTACCTTGCTTTTGGGTATTTTCATTCTTAAGAAAAGAAGCATACTTTTAGTAATCATTTTATTATTAGGGTATAAGAACATCTTCTCTACCACAGGCTTTAACAAGCAAAGGGAATTTGTGCAGCAAAAGCAAGAAGGTACAATTAGGCTTTTATCTTGGAATGTTGACGATTTTGTGGATTGTCTAAAGCAAAATGATTCAGCCCATTCTCACTTAAGAAATATCTTTTCTTTTATTAAAACTACAAACCCAGATATTATTTGCCTGCAAGATTACAGTGACTTTCACAGTAATAAATATATGATTTCTAGCTTAAAGCTTTTGGTTGATACGCTAAAATACCCTTATTATTACTTTTCTGTTGACGACCCTTGTACACCAGATTATTTTCCTAGAAAATACGGTTCTATTATTTTATCGAGGTTGCCAATCATAGATTCCAATAGGGTAGCCTATAAAAGCAAACATGCGCCTGAACATTTAATGTATGCTACAATAAAATTTCAATCAAAAGAAGTAAGGATTTACAATACTCATTTACGTTCGATGTTTTTAGGTTGGCAACCCACTAATAAAGTTATTCAACCTTTCCTCAAAGACGATTCTTTAGTCCTTACCGATGGTACAAAGCTTGAAAAAATAAAGTATTTCGATTCAGTCCACATATTACAAGCAGATATTGTTAAACAACAATTAAATAATTGCAAGTTGCCGTATATCTTTTGTGCAGACCTTAATTCTGTGCCATCTAGTTATGTTTATCAAAAAATAAGTTCAGGTTTAAATGATGCTTTTCTACAAAATTCTTTTGGATGGGGAGGTACTTATTCCACCATGCCTTCTACTATCAGAATAGATGTTGTATTAATGAGCAAACAATTAAATGCAATACAATATTACTCTCCAAAGTTGCAAAACGCCTCAGATCATTTCCCTGTTGTAACAGATATAAAAATTAATTAAGCCTTTTTAGGTACTTTTAGAGCGTGATAAATAAAAGTATCTCAACTAGAGTTTTCAAATTTCTAATGCAAGTATTAACTACTTGTGTTAGTTTATGCTTTCTCATTACCTGTTTGTCACCCTATTTATCCCCTGCAAAATTTTGGCTTATTGGCTTTATTGGCTTAGCAACGCCTTACCTATTCATCGTTTTAGCACTTTCATTATTCTACTGGCTTTTCATTTCTCTTCGTTGGGCAATCGCCATACTTATCATTCTTTCCATAGGTTACAAGCAACTAAGCGTCGTGTTTGCTTACCACTTAAACAATTCATTCTCTGAGGAGAAAGCGGCAACAAATATTCGAATAATTGATTGGAACCTACGTGGCTTCAATGGCTTAAGTGAGGATAGGATTTCAAAAAAACTATTAAGACCAGAACTAGCAGAGAATATTTTGAAAATGAAGCCCGACATTGTTTGTTTTCAAGAATTTAATCACTCTTATAATAATATTTCTCATCCCAATGAACGTGCTAACAATATTGGCTTATTTACAAAAGCATTACCTTATTACTATTTTTCTAAAGACTATAAAACAGCCAATGGTTATGCTTCTGGTAGTATCATCTTTTCAAGATTCCCAATAATTGATACGGGCAAACTTAAATTCCCAAGAGGCGAGAGTGCACTATTTGTAGATGTAGTAAATGGAAAAGATACTTTTAGGGTATATACCACACACCTACAATCTTTTAAGTTTAAGAAAAACGATTATGAGAATATTGAGAAAGTAGAAACTAATGATAGTATGGTTTTATCCGCTTCTAAAAATGTTTTCGAAAAGATGAAACCAGCCTTTGTCAAAAGGGCTATTCAGGTAAATCTATTAAAACAATGGGTCAGTAAGTCTCCCTATCCAAACATCATTACTGGCGATTTTAATGATGTTCCCAATAGCTATGCTTATTTTTCACTCAGGGGAAATAGACAGGATGCTTTTCTACAAAAATCATTTGGTATTGGCAGAACCTTTATCGCACTTGCACCCACTCTCCGTATCGACTATATTTTGCCAGATAACAACTTTCAAGTAATGCAATTCGATTTGCAGGATGAAGGCCTTAGCGACCATTATATGCTTATTGCAGACCTACTACAAAAGTGATTTTCATAATCAAAGCCACAATCTTTGTTCTACATTAATAAACTGTTATGTTTTATTACTTTATACATTTTTGAATATAAAGGCGTTTATTTGCAAATAATTAACAATGCAGCATTTTATTTCCTTTATTTGCAGCACCTCACACGCAATCTCAAATTGATAGTTATGAATTTTAAACAACCACACATGTCAGTTTTAAGTAGGGTAGCAGTTACTGCATCCTTTGTTTTGTTTCCACTCTTGGCTCTTTTTGCCCAGATGAAGTTAACAGGTAAACTAGTAGATGCCACCACTAAAGAAACACTTCCGGGTGTAACAATATCTATTAAAGGCAAAAAAGCCACCTTCGTTTCTGGTATCGATGGTAGCTTTTCGATTAAAGTAGTAGATACCGATACATTAGAATTTACGGCAATTGGGTATTTACCAAAAAAGATTAGTGCCAAAGGTAGCCAAGGTACTATCGAGCTTACCACAAGTGAAACAACTTTAAAAGAAGTAGTGGTTACCAACAACATAGCTATTGATCGTAAAACACCTGTTGCAGTATCAACAATTAGAGCTTTACAGATAGAGGAAGCTAGTGCCAATAAAGAGTTTCCTGAATTGTTAGAAAGTACACCTTCTGTTTTTGTAACTAATGAAGGTGGTGGTGCTGGAGACTCTAAATTGAGCATTAGAGGATTTGATCAAACAAACATCGCTGTAATGGTGAATGGAGTACCTGTAAATGACATGGAAAATGGTAATGTTTTTTGGAGCAACTGGTCTGGCCTACGAGAAATAGCTAGCTCTGTTCAAGTTCAAAGAGGTTTAGGTGCTTCTAAACTATCCATAGCAGCAGTAGGTGGTAACGTTAATATTGTTACTAAAGCTACCGAGATGAGGGCAGGAACAACCATAACAGCCTCTGCTGGTAATAATGACTTTTATAAAACTGGTGTAGGGTTTTCTACAGGTAAATCCAAAAAAGGCTTTGCCTTTTCTATGTTAGCTTCAAGAACAAGTGGCAAAGGCTATATTGCAGGAACTGAGTATGAACAATATAACTATTTTGCTACCGCAGCTTGGGAAATAAATGCAAAAAATACAATTACTGCAACTGTCACGGGTGCACCTCAATGGCACAATCAAGGTACATTTGCTTTAAGGTATCCAATTTTATATGGTAATCCTACTACACCTTCTTATGTTCCTAAAGGACCACAATACTCTGGTTCATGGGGTTTTTACCGTGGAGAAGAATTTAGTAATACAAAAAACTTTTATCACAAACCAGTTGCTAACATAAACTACTACCTTAAATTAAATTCAAAAACAGATATCAGTGTTGTTTTATATGGATCTTTGGGTAGAGGTGGTGGAACTGCAAATGGTGCCGCTAATCCATTTTCTATAAGAACTGCTGACTCATTAATAAGATATGATGATGTAGAAAAGTTGAATAAAGGAGAAAGTGTTCCTGGTGTTTCTCCTTCAAGAACGAATGTTCCTTGGACACTTGACGGAGTTTATAAAGGAAAATATGTAGTTAACGGTGGTACAGCGAGTTCTACTCTCGGATATGCAAGGAGGGCTAATATGAATGAACATAATTGGTATGGTACCATTATCAATTTATCTAATAGAACGATTAAAAATTTGACTATTGATGCCGGAATAGATTTACGCTCTTATGTTGGACTACACTATAGCAGGGTGGAAGATATGTTTGGTGCGGATGCCTACTATGAAGTTGGTAGAAATGTAAATCAACCTAGTGGTACTTATGTTGCAAATGGCGACAAGGATACAAAAATATTCAGAAATTGGAATGGTATCGTGAAACAGTATGGAGGATACTTGTCAGGTACGTATGAGAAGAATAAATTAACTGTTTTTGCAGCTGCAACTGTATCCAATACCTCTTATCAAAGAGAAGACTTTTTTTTATACAAACCAGAAGATAAAAATAGAAAAACTGCCGTTAAAAACTTTTTATGTCCTGTTACAAAAGGAGGCATAAGTTATAGATTTAATAACCAACATTTCGCTTTTTTCAATACTGGTTATTTCGAGAAAGCACCTTTTTTTAATACAGTTTTTTATGCTAATGATAATACCTCAATTCTAAAAAATACTGTAAACGAAAAAGTGTTTGGATTAGAAGGAGGCTATGGATATCGTTCTCCTATAGTTAGTGTGATGGTTAATGTTTACAGAACCATTTGGAAGAATAAAAGTTTGTTATCAAATACTGGTCTTCTTCAACCAGATGGCACAACCCAAAGAGTAAATATTACTGGGTTAACTGCCGAACATAAAGGGATAGAGTTGGAAGCTACGGCAAGACCTGTTAAAAAATTATTTATCAATGTAATGGCATCTTTAGGAGATTGGAAATGGAAGAATAATGTTATTTCATACGTATATGACGACAACGATGTTTTAAAAGATAGCGTAAAAGCATTTCTTGATGGTTTAAAAGTGGCAAGCACTGCGCAAACTACCTTTGGTGTAGGCGGAAGTTATGAAATATTAAAAGGATTAAGAATAAGCACAAATTATAGATATTTGGATAACATTTATGCTCAGTTTGCTGTAACTGATCGTAGAACACCTTCTAGTCGTCAAGCTTGGAAACTACCTGCTTATGGCCTACTTAATGCATCTGTTAATTATCGATTTTCATTTGATGGAATAAAATATACAGTGAGACTTAATGTAGACAATATTTTAAATAAGCAATACATATCAAGGGCTAATACAGATATACCATATAACAAATCAACTCCCAACGATTTTGTAATAGGAGATAATGGGTCTGGAGCTCAAAATCAAGTATATGCAGGTATAGGAAGAACATGGGTAGCAACTTTAAAAATAAATTTATAAGTTAATTTTAAGACTTTTATAGCAGAATAAGGTATGGCTTTCAGTAGTCATACCTTTTTTTGTGTTGCTAAGCACTTACCCTACATTAATTCTTTCTTACAAAGATTTTAGTCAATTATAAGAAATAACCTTTTGTAACTGATTTCTATTAACTAAAGAAAGCTAAATTGCATGACCAGATGACATATTTAATAGAGCCGGAAGCCTCCTTTGTTAGCCGGAACTTCAACAATGAGAACAGAATGGCATACTTCACATAGCCGGAAGACCACCAAAGTTCACCGGAAGGCCACCAATGTTCGCCGGAAGAATATCAATGTGTTCAAAATGACCAACAAACTGAGCAGAATTAACTACTAATTTTCACTTTTCTCCTAGAATTTTCAGGCAATAGCTTCTTTGTCTTATGATTATTTAGCAGCACAATTTAATAACTGCTCCAAAAGCTTAAAAAACAATTGTAATAACTTGATTCGATAAAATGCTTAAGCAAAAATAAAATCTTCAAAACAAAAATAGCCGTCTCATAAGAGACAGCTACTTAATTTTTGTCGGGAAGACAGGATTATTAAAAAAAATACTAATATTTAACAAACGGGTCATTTATGTTAATTTGTATTGGTAGACAGTAATTTCACCTTCCCCAAATTAACAAATCAAATAACATTTTTTCTAAATGTTAAATGAAATTTTCTAAAAATTTTCTAAATTTGTAGGATGGGTAAAGGGTATTTTAATCAACCATCGTTAAAGGTAAATAATGGTTCAATCGTTATTTACTATCACTATGAGAATACTTGTCGGTTCTCAACAGGTATATCAATTTCAAATATTACTGATTCAAAAGGAAAGTTTAAAGATTGGGATTATAAACACAACAAACTAAAGTCTTCAGTAGAGGATTTTGAAAGTAAGAACTTATTATTACGGGAGAAGATAGATTCAGTTACGAATATTTTACAAGAAAAGTATAGAGAGGATGAAACGATTTTGACAGGGAAAGAACTCCAAGAATTACTGAAAAATGATTACAAAGTAAGTAACACTATCAAAACGAAATTGATATTCGACCATTATGAAAAGTTTTTAGAATACAAGACGAAGGTGTTTAAAAAGAAACCACAAAGTTTGAAAGATTATAATTCTCTAAAAAGTCATTTAGAGGGATATGAGATTCTGAAAAATAGAAAAATTAAGTTTAAAGATTTTAATAAAAACTTTTTGGAAGATTTTATTTCATTCATGAGAAGTAAACATCCTAAAGAAATTGAATTATCCAATGGTAATACTTACATATTCAAATCCAAAGGGAATATGGTGGATGATACACTTAGAAAAAGGTTAGATTGTTTGAATGAGTTTAATAATTTTTTAGTATCAGAAAAATTGTTACCCGAAAATGATTTTATCAAAAAAAGAAGGTCAGAAATTAAATTGGGTACTAAGAAAAAAGTTACATTGACAATTGATGAAATTCATAAGTTATATAGTTTTAATTTTAGTGACCATAATCTTAATAAAACGAAGGACTTGTTTGTATTCATTTGTTTTATGGGTTTACGTTGGAGTGATATTGAATTATTTGATTCCGGGTTTATAAGAAAGAACGGTGATGAATGGTTTTATGAGTTTACCCCAATAAAGACTGAAGATAGTAGTTCGATTGATTGTTATATTCCAATGTGTGATGTAGTCAAAGAGATTATAATTAAATATAACTATAACTTGAAAAGTATAATCACAAATAATGGTGATTTCAATGAAAAATTAAAATTGATGGGTAAAGAGTGTGGTCTTTTTAATGACATTACACGAACTAAAGATAAAGAAACAGGAGTTTATTTACATAGATGGGAACTTATAACCGCTCACAAAGGAAGAGACACATTTATAACAAATTTGATTGATTCCACCCCTGTGAATGAATTAATGAAATATACAGGACATACCAAGGTATCGACTTTAATGAGTTATGTCGACAAATCACGTCAGGTGAGTAGTAAATACATAAAAATATTTGATAAATGAAAAAAAGTGGATTCGACAATAACAACTACTTAATCGGACAACTCTCAAAACTATTTGAACAGATTATGTTAGTCTCCAATATTGATTTTGACGAAGGGGAGATTTCGAGAATGTCTGAATTTTTTGTCGATGGGGTTATATTCGATAGGATGTCAATTCCACAAACCCCGGAAGACTTAACTACTGAATTAAGAGACATAAGAAAACTACTCAATACTATAATTCAATCTGTTGATTCGGGTTTCGAAAAATCCATTAAAAAAGTTGACAACATCTACCAAAACATCGAAAAGTTAAAAAAATTCAGGGAAAAATACCCGATTTATGTAAACCCCAACCATCCTATTGATTGTTTAAAGTTTTATAACAAATTGAATAAGGAAGAATACGACTTCTCTGAAACCGGTGAATTATTGGGATTAACTCGTCAAACTATTTCAACACATTTCAATAATGGGATGTTTTTAAAAGTAAACCCTACTAATGGGAAAAAAATTTCCAAGGAATCAATTTACCTGTATTTTGTCAAACGAAATTTTTTAAGTCCAAAGGTCAAGAAATAAGAAAATCCATGGTCAGAATCATCAATATGAAATTATTTTTTACTCAAAAAACACTCAATACTTGACTTTTTGAAAAAAGTTGTGTATTTATTACTTGATGACCTTAATAGGTTAACACCTTGTCATCAATAATTAAGTAATGAATATAACAATGAAAAGAAGAGTAGGAAGACCATCCATTTATACTAATGATGTAATAAGAGTAGAAAGTAGAAGAGAACAAAATAGGACAAACCAACGTAGGTGTCGGGAAAGGAAGAAACTACTCCAAAAACTTTCTGAATATAGTACAACTTCATTAACTGAGGAAGAATACCGTTCAGGTATAGTTTCATTTCAAAACCAATTCGACTATGATTATTTCTTTACCGGAACGGTTGACCTGAACCAAATGGAACGTGACCAATTAAATACAGAAAACAGGTATATAACCGATTTAAACCAACAATATGAACTTGAATTGGGGTTTAAAACAGAACGAAGAATTGGATTAAATACATTGAGAAAATACACCGAACGTTACCTACAACACTTGACAGAAAAAAACTTGTTCGAGAGGTGTTTTGTGGTTTTCGAACAAGGTAAAAACAACAAATACCACACACACATACTTTTCAAGTCAAACCCTGAAAAAATCAACTTTGATATTACCTCAGAAAACAGTTGGTTGTTAGGTAAGTGTATAACCGTTCCGGTTGAAAATAGAATACAGTTATTAAGTTACATGGTAAAGGAACTAAAACCTTTTTCTTCATCAAACAAGGAACAAAGAAAGATAGATAATTGGTTTATTTCAGGTGATTTTTCAGAAAAAAGTAAACCTGTTTTACCCAACTTACTTACTGAAACTGTTCATGGTTGAAATTAACTTTACAAATGTATTTTTTGGGTATTTCTTCGATAGTGATACGAGACAAATCAATTTTTGTGTAGTCGAGAAATATTTCATTTTCACCACGTTCAGTAAAGTACGATACTACATCACTTTTATCTAATTCATAAGTTAGTAGAATGATGTATTTCGATCCCCTGAATTTTGGTGAATGGTTTTTACCGAACCAAATTGATATTTCCCGGTCGATAGACCAAGAGTTACCAAACAGTTCCGTTACATTACTTTTTGTTATTTTTTTGTGTGAGGACGTTCCCCTGTAAATTGTAAGTTTTTGGGGTAACTTATTGAAACGTTTCTTCTCATTTGAGGTCATCATTTCAGTACTGTCATTACCAATAGAAATAAGGTCAGAATAGTGTTTACGGTAAGGGTCATGATTGTCGATATATACAAGTATTTCCTTTAACATTTTGTAATATTTTTTATCACCAATATCACTATAAACTTTTTTGTAGTGTTCAATAAACCATTCTATTTGAGTTTGTTTGTCTAATAAGGTAAGAATGTCATTATACTTTTTCTTCTTAAAATACTCTTCACATTTTTTCTTTTTGAAGGTGAACTCTTGATTTATCATAGTATTGGAAGTACTTTTTCCTGTTAAGTCTAAAGGAAAGTAAGACCAACATAAGAAATGTCGTAGATGTGGTTGACCGTTAATGTAGGTTACAAGTTCTTTTATTTCATTGTTTAAAAGTTCTTCTTCTATATGTATTCTTTCATCTTCCATATTATTATTACTTTATTTACTATAATTCCATTAATTTCCCAGTCAAAATTAGGAGTAAAATATGTCGGAAAAACATTCAGAATTATCATCCTTTATTTGGTCAGTATGTGATGACCTTTTAAGGGGTTTATTCAAAGGACACGAATATGGTGATGTGATTTTACCTTTTGTAGTCCTACGAAGATTGGATTGTGTCTTGGAAAATTCTAAGGATAAAGTGATAGAACTTTATGAGAATTATTCTAAAAAGATTGATGACCCCACACCGATAATCTTAAATGAAATCGGTTTATCCTTCTTTAACCATTCTAAATATGACCTCCACAGGTTACGTCAAGACCACTTGAATATATCTTTAAACTTCACAAACTATTTGAATGGATATAGTCAGAATGTCAGAGAAATTATCGAGAATTTTCAGTTAGATAAACCGATTGAAAAATTAAATAAAAACGGAAAGTTGTATCAGTTAGTGGAAACCTTTTCTTCCATTGACCTTCACCCAAATGTAGTGGACAATCACACTATGGGGTTGATATTTGAAGAACTTTTGAGACGTTTCTCGGAAATGTCTAATGAAACAAGTGGAGAACATTACACCCCACGGGATGAAATAAGACTATTGGTTTCATTGGTATTTAGTGGGTCAAAAGAAGACTTACAGGGTGAAGGTAAAGTTCGTTCCTTGTTCGATTGTTGTAGTGGTACGGGTGGTATATTAACCATTGGAAAGAATTGGATATTGGAGAATATTAACCCTAACATTGAAATTAATTTATACGGTCAGGAACTAAACCCTCAGACCTATTCTGTATGTAAGTCTGATATGTTGATTACGGGTGAGAACCCTAACAATATCCGGTTGGGTTCATCATTAAGTAATGACCATTTTCAGGGGATGAAATTCGATTACCTAATGTCGAATGTTCCTTTTGGTGTAAGTTGGAAAGGTGAACAGGATTTTATTGAAAATGAGAGTAAGAACCCTAATGGTAGGTTCTTTGTAGGTACTCCACGTTCCTCAGATGGTTCATTATTATTCTTACAGAACATGATTAGTAAGATGGAACCAACAGGGTCACGAATTGGGGTCATCTTTAATGGTTCTCCATTGTTCACGGGTGATAGTGGTTCCGGTGAAAGTAATATCCGAAAATGGATAATCGAAAATGATTGGTTGGAATGTGTTGTTCAGTTACCTGACCAATTGTTTTTTAATACAGGTATCACCACGTATATATGGATTGTTACCAATAACAAAAAGAAAGAAAGAAAAGGTAAGGTTCAGTTGATAGATGGTTCGGATTTTTATAAACCCATGAAAAAATCGTTGGGTAATAAAAGGAAGTTTATCACCGATGAAATGGTGGGAGAATTGACCAAGTTGTACGAAGACTTTAAAGAAACAAAACACTCCAAAATTTACCCTAATGAATACTTTGGTTATACCAAAGTGATCATTGAACAACCATTGGTAAAGGATGGAAAAGTAGAGACCGACAAACAGGGTAAACCCAAACCGGATGGTTCTCTGAGGGATACTGAAAGAATACCATTAGGTGTAGACGTTGATGAATATTTTGAAAAGGAAGTGAAACCACATTTACCCAATAGTTGGATGGATAGAACAAAGGACACCATTGGATATGAGATAAACTTTACCAAGTATTTTTACCAATACACTCCCTTAAAATCGGTAAAGGAACTAACCTTAGAACTATTGGAGTTGGAAAAGGAAAGTGATGGTTTAATGAATAAATTGATTGGGTAATTTATGTGGGAGTACAAATTCAAATCTGATAAACAACTGAAAGATTGGTATGATGATAAGGTCAGGAAAGGAATCAATGGATTTATTGACTTTTTAGACTTTCAGAATTGGTATAACGATAGAGTAAAAGACCAAAGTTGTTATTACTGTGGTTTGACAGAAAGAGAAAGTCAAAAAATCATACATAATGGTTTATTAACCTCAAAACGTTTTCCAAATGAGGGTCAATTTTCTCAGGGTGTAAATAGAGGATATTGGTTGGAAGTTGACAAGAGGAACCCCAATGGATTATATTCAAGGGAAAACTGTGTACCGTCTTGTTATTTCTGTAACAATGATAAAAGTGATGTTTTTACCGATATTCAGTACCGAGAATTTGTAACCGATAGAATCGGTTTTTTAAGGAACATTTTAAACAATAACGAATGAAACTATATTCCATAACGAACAACAAACTGAAAAGTGTTTCATCCGACAATTTTAAATTGGAGAAAGATATTCAGAATCTTATTGAGAATAATTTGGAAGAATTATTCAACCTACAATTTATAAAGACTGAATTAACAATCAAGAACTTTAGAATTGACACTTTAGGTTATGACAAGGAAAACAAGTCTTTCGTAGTCATTGAATATAAAAAGGATAGAAACTTTTCAGTTATAGATCAGGGATATACCTATATGTCCTTGATGTTAAATAATAAATCTGATTTCATATTAGAATACAATGAGAATTGTGATGGAACACTAAAAAGAGATGATGTAGATTGGTCACAATCAAAAGTGATTTTCATTTCACCACAATTTACAGAATACCAAAAACATTCAGTCAACTTTAGAGATGTACCTTTTGAGTTGTGGGAAATTCAAAAGTATGAAAATGGGTTAGTAAGTTTTATACAACATAAGGTTACTTCTCAGGAAAGTATTTCTTCCATAACTGATAAATCAGATAACATTGTTTCAAATGTTTCAAGAGAAGTTAAAGTGTATTCAGAGGATTTTCATTTTACAAATAAAAGTGTAAACGATGACGTTAAAGAGTTGTATCAACAATTAAAAGACAGAATCTTGAATCTTGAAAATGTAGAAATAATCCCACGTAAACAGTATATCTGTTTTTCAAAGAAAACAAACTTTGTAGATTTTGAAGTTCAAAGTAAAAACTTGAAACTGTTTCTAAATTTAAAACATGGTGAACTTGATGACCCTAAAAAAATTACAAGGGATATAAGTGAATTAGTTGGTCATAATGGAAACGGTGATTATGAACTTAAAGTAAAAATAGAGGATGACGTAGACTATGTTATGTTTTTAATTAATCAATCTTACAAGAAACAGAAATGATAAAAAGGTATTCTAATTATAAACCTTCGGGATTTGAATGGATTGGTGAAATACCTGAACATTGGAGTTTAGTTTCAATAAAACACCTTGTTTCAACTAAAGTAACAGATGGACCACATGAGACACCAACTTTTGTTGATGGTGGAATACCTTTTTTATCTGTTGAAAGTGTTCAAGATAACAAGTTAGATTTTAATAAAAAACGAGGTTACATAACCAAAGAACTTCATGAAGAATATTCTAAGAAATGTAAACCTCAAAGAGATGACATTTTTATTGTAAAATCAGGTTCAACAACAGGAAAATCAACTATTGTTGAAACTGATGAAGAGTTTAATATTTGGTCTCCTTTATGTATAGTTCGTTCAAATCAAAATAAGATAATTCCAAGATTTACTTTTTCTTCAATACAATCTTATTATTTCAGAAGGTTTGTTGAATTAGGATGGAGTTTTGGAACACAACCCAATATTGGAATGGGTGTTATTGAAAATATTAGATTAGTTGTTCCACCACTCTCAGAACAACTCCAAATAGTTCAATTTCTCGATGAAAAAACCGAGATATTAGATAAGTTAATTTCAACGAAAGAACGGAAAATTGACCTATTAAAACAACAAAGAACATCACTCATTAATGAAGTTGTTACCAAAGGACTTGACCCTAATGTAAAAATGAAGGATAGTGGTGTGGAATGGATTGGAGAGATACCTGAACATTGGAAGTTCATTAAATTAGGTCATTACACTCGAATTATTAGAGGTGGTTCTCCAAGACCATCAGGAGACCCAAAATATTTCAACGGAAATTTTATTCCGTGGATTACAGTTGGAGAAGTTACTAATTCAATTGGAAAATATATTACTTCCACTGAAACTATGTTGACTGAGGAAGGAATGAAACAAAGTAGAGTTATAGAACCCAATACACTTCTGTTATCAAATAGTGGTGCAACATTAGGAGTACCTAAAATTACAAAAATAAAAGGTTGTATTAATGATGGATCGGTTGGTTTTTTAGACATCAAAAGTGAACTCAATCAAGATTATCTATATTATTTCCTTACAACACAAACAGAACTATTAAGAGAACAACAAAGTGGATATGGTCAACCCAATCTAAATATTGATATTGTTTCAAATATAAAATTACCTCTCCCTCCAATTGATCAACAAAAAATTATAATTGAATTTATAGATACCCGAACAAAAGAAATAGATGAATTGGTTTCTTTAGAACAACGGAAAATTGAAGTATTAAAACAATACAGACAATCACTAATTAGTGAGGTAGTAACAGGTAAAATAGATGTAAGAACACAATTAAATTAATTCCAATGAACTATACTGAAAAGAACCTTGAAGAACACATTGAAAAGTCATTAAATCAGTCAGAATATAAGACCCGTTTATATACTGAATATGACAGAATAAATTGTTCTATTTCGGAAGACATTATTGGGTTTATAAAAGATACCCAAGAAAAAGAATACAATAAACTTCAAGACCAATATGGTACAGATACCGATAAGAAATTAATTACCCGAATAAACAACGAGATTTCTTCAAGGGGTTTAATTGACGTTCTCAGGAAAGGGGTAAAAGACAGGGGTAGTAATTTTAGGATGTTATACTTTCAACCAAAGACCAACCTGAACTCTGAACACAAAGAGTTGTATGAAAAGAATAGGTTTGTTGTCGTACGTCAACTACACTATTCTACTAAGAATAACAACAGTTTGGATATGGTTCTGTTTATAAATGGGTTACCATTTATGACTATGGAATTAAAAAACCAATTAACCAACCAAAACATATTGGATAGTGAACGACAGTACCGATATGACAGAGACCCCAAAGAACCATTACTGAACTTCCAAAGATGTATTGTTCACTTTTGTAGTGATAATGACAGGGTAAGTATGACCACCCGTTTGTCGGGTTCAAAAACAAGGTTCTTACCGTACAACAAGGGGATTGATAACCCTGAGACCGATGGGTTAAGAACCAACTACTTATGGAGGGATATTTTAACCCCCAATAGTGTTTTGGATATACTTGAAAACTTTGTTCATGTATCGGTTGAAAAAGAAAAGGAATGGAGTGATAAGGAACAAAGAGTAGTAGAAACAAAGAAGGAATTGTTGGTTTTTCCACGTTACCACCAATTAGAAGTAATCAGGAAAATACGTAGTACATTACTTGAAGAAGGTGTTGGAAAAAACTACCTGATTCAACACACGACAGGAAGTGGAAAGTCGTATTCAATAGGTTGGTTAAGTCACCTTTTAACTTCACTATATAAATCCCCAAAGGATACCAAAAGGATATTCGATACCATAATTGTCATAACAGATAGAAAGGTATTAGACCAACAGTTACAGTACACCATAAAACAATTAGAACAGACAAGTGGTGTAGTAAATCCGGTGGATGTTGATAGTTCTCAGTTGAAGAAATATATTGAAAATGGTAAGGACATCATTATTACTACCATTCAAAAGTTTCCAAGAATATCGGAAAGTATCAACGAACTACCCAATAGGAATTTCGGGATAATTGTGGATGAAGTACATAGTAGTCAGTCGGGTGAAAGTAGTAAACACTTGAAAAAGTCATTGTCAAAGGGTGAAGAAGATGACCAAGATGATGACGAATACGATGATTTGGATAAAAAAATATTGGATGAAATTAGAAGTAGAGGAAAGAAACCCAATATTAGTTTTTTCGGTTTTACAGGTACACCTAAGAACAAGACCTTAGAGATATTTGGAAGGAAGAATGAGGAAGGACACTATGTTCCTTCTCACATTTATTCGATGAAACAGTCGATTACAGAAGGATTTACCTTAGATGTACTACAAAATTATACTACCTATTCAAGATGGTTTAAATTGAACAAGGAAGTAAAGGAAGATAAGGAGTTACCCAAGAACAGGGTAATGGAAGAAATGGTAAAATATGTTGACGGACATACTATTACCATATCCAACAAGGTCAGGATTATTCTTGAAAACTTTACCAAAAATACTTCAAAGAAAATAGAGGGTAAAGGAAGAGGGATGGTTGTAGTACGTTCAAGAAAACATTGTGTACAGTTTTTCCAAGAAATGACCAAACAAATGACTGAAATGGGATTACCATATAGTTGTTTAGTAGGGTTTAGTGGTACGGTTAATTTTGATGGTCAGGAATACACCGAAGATAGTTTGAATAAACTACCACCAAAGGTATCAATACCCGAAGGTGTTAAAGACCCACGATATAGGATTTTGATAGTCTCCAATAAATTCCAAACGGGGTATGATGAACCCATGATTCACTCCATGTACGTTGATAAAACAATGGGTGGACTTCAATGTGTACAAACACTTTCTCGTTTAAATCGTACCATGTCAGGAAAGACCGACACCTTTGTTTTGGACTTTGTAAACGAACCCCAAGACATATATAAATCGTTCAAGGATTACTATGAGAATACGATTTTGGAAGAGGAAACAGACCCGAACCGATTATACACTTTACAGAACGACATTGAAGGAACTCATTTGTTTACCAAATTTGAAGTTGATGATTTCTGTAAAATATTCTATGATGAAAAGAAAACAAAAGAAGAGTTTCAACCCATTTTAGGACGTGTGGTTGACAAGTGGAAACAAATTGAGGACGAAGACCAACGGGAACTTTTTAGGTCAAATATTCAGTCTTACATTCGTTTATATGGGTATATAACCCAAATAATGACCTTTACAGATATTGAATTAGAGAAACTATTTGTATTTGTTTCCAACCTGAATAAGAAATTACCCAAACGAAACAAACCTGAAATAAATGATATTTTAAGTTCGATTGATATTGAAAGTTTCAGGATTTCTCAAACATTTTCAGGAAAGATTGATTTAGAGGATGGTGAAAAAGGTGGTAAACTAAAGGGTATTGATGTTGGAGGTTCTAAAACAACTGATATTCCTGAATTAGACCTATTGTCTCATATTATTTCCCAAATCAATGATGTGTACGGTAAGGAACTTTCCGAACAGGATAAGTTGGATTTGGAGACCATGAAGAATAAGGTGTACCAAGACGAGACCTTACAAAAGGTTATGACAGGGGATAATTCAGAAACAAATAAGAAACAGAAATTCGATGATGTGTTGGATAAAACCATAATGAGTTTCTTCAACGAACGGTTTGATTTCTTCAAAAAGGTCGAAGACCCTAATACGAAAGGTTATATCGGTCAGATATTTTATGAAGGTTTAAAAAATATGTATTCTCAGAACAAAATTCATTAGATCGGACCATGACCCTGTGACCCACAAATAGTGGGGCACAGGGTTTTTATAATGAAAACAACCTATTTTCTCAGATCGTACACCCGGTAAAAAGACAACGAATTTTATGGGGCAGGGGTTTCCCCCTGCCCCACTAATTACATACCTGATCCGACCGGGGTCCCTCCTTGTCATGTTCTTCGATGTTGTTTGTACAGGGGGGATAATCCCAAAAATAGAGTTAGATTTCAAATTCAGATTTGTTCTACTCACCTACATTCACTAATAATCGTTTTTTACTTTTCAGGATATTAAGTTAAATTCTATTCAATCGACTTGTTTTTTGTATAAAAACCAACGTTGATATTATTCCTTTCGTAAAGTGTTATCAAAAATAAATTTTACTTCAACTCACTCACCAACTCACTTTTTCCTCACTTTGAAGTATTTATTGTTATGAAAACAATAGAGAACAATAAAAACGGGGATTTGGACATAAATGATGTGTCAGGATTGGATATAGATACGTCCGAGATATTAAGAGAAATGGTGAACCATAAACTTGAAAGTTTGGGTGAGGATTTGAAAGGAAAACACTTTTACAACTTGAAGGTTACAAAAATCCCAACCCGAACCGACTACCATACATTTTCATTTGAACGTTTATCAGAAATTTCAAGGAAACTAATTAATGGTCAAACCACTTTAGGGGGTATAACTAACAGACAGTTTTGGAACAGGAATTTCATTGGAGGTTTCAGAGTTTTGAATGTAGAACAAAATAATGTGGGTAATGAATTTCCAATATTCACGACAATTTACTTTGTGTACAGTAATAGTGACAACCTTGATGTGAAAATTCAAAAGACCCTTTCAAATAGATTAAGAAACATAGACCCAACACTTACCTTTTCATTCAATTATATAGGTGAATTTGAAAGTGAAAGGATTTTAAAGGAATTACCCCGTTTCCAATATGAAGAATACCCAAATAATATAATTACTAAACTTGGTGAAGAAACAATTCAAAGGATTTACAACTTAGAATTTCAAACACCAAAGTATTTTGGACAACTTTTTAAATCGAAATAAAATGACAATAGTAATAACCGAACAACAACTAATTGAGTTAGTAGGAAAACTTAACCCATAATAGAAATGAAAAATAACTTTAACAGTAAAACCCAAAGTGTAAACCCAAATGACAATGACACTTTCTACATCATGTTGAATGATGTTGTAAAGGATTATGTTCCTGAAAATAAACTCCCTGAAAACTTCTTAGAGACAGTTTTGAAAGAATATTCACCCTCAGAGGAAGGTGACACCGTAATGAATGGTTCGTATAAAGAATGGGTGAATTTCCTTTCCTTTTTTATTGACAAGTATGAAGAAAGTAAAAATGATAATGAGATTCAATTTGATTTTACTGAGTTAAAAGTGAACGACTTTTTCCCACCGGTGGTTATAGATAATTTTATCGAAGTTATATTAAAGGAGGTGATTTTTATTGATGAACAAATCTTACACATCACAGGGAATAAGTACCAAATACAGAGATTTTATGACCTACTGAAAAAATGTGAATACAGTAGGACAAAGTGTTTGTCATTATAATGGTGTATTTTTAATTATACTAATCTGATTTAGGTTTGCACACTAAATGGCTAAAATATTCGTTATTCTATAGATGACATTACAATTCAGCGAATCAGAGCTTTCGTTACTCAAGGAATTACAGCGCAATACTTCTGACAGGGATACCTATCAAAAGCTAA
>CANCVE010000016.1 GCA_947381435.1 Chitinophagaceae bacterium | reverse complement strand
ACCTATTTTGGAGATTACAATACAAAATCGATCGACAAATCGGACAGCACAGGATTTACAGTAGAGCTTCGGGTTGCCGTTAAGAAGTTTTACGATGGTGTTCATGCAGACTATCATGCCATCGCTGCCGTGTTTGCAGTTGGGTCTGCCACCTACAAACAATTTTTTCCTAAGGGGCTCGACGAGTTTAATCATCTTACAAAAGATAATATCCTGCAAATAGTACATCGAATGTCTGTGAAAGCAAATCAGTACAAAACCCAATTGGGCGGTGTGCCTTTTGCTACAAGATACGCTGGCTTTGAGACGGATGTTACTGCTGCATTGGGCGATAAAACAGATAGCAACACCGTTGTAAAAGCGGTGATAGGAACAGTAAAAACGAGCAGGGTACCTGTGGAAGAAGCATTGATGACGACCATGTTTTCGGTAGGAAAAGAGTTTTTCCCGGACATTACCAAATGTCTTACTTATTTCGACTTTAGCCTGCTAACAGGCGATGGCACTAACCCAACGGTAGAGAAATCGGGGTTGGTTTTGGCGAATACAATTATGTTGTGCATTGGCGATTTGATTGTGCCTAAAAGTGTTTTTGTTTTGAAGAATAAATCAGATTTGCCACTCCAATTTTTCGCTACACACGTTGTAAATAGTGTGATGGTAGGCGTGGCAATTGATATGCCGGCACATACAGAAAAAGAAGTCCCTTTTGCTGAATTTGGCTCTGCCGATATGCTTTTTCTTTATGTAAAAAACGATACGGACTATGCCGGTAATTGGTATGCTAAGATGCAAATCAGTAAATAGTTTTTCAGTGAACAGTAATCAGTGAACAGTTATCAGTGAACAGTTATCAGTGAATAGTTATCAGTGAATAGTAATCAGTGAATAGTAATCAGTGAATAGTTATCAGTTATCAATTATCAGTGAGCATTGAAGAAAGTGCTTAATTACCAAACTTTTCACTGATTAACTCATCGCTGCTAACTGATTACTGTTCACTGTTCACTGTTAAATGTGCAAATGTTATGCACAATGGAAAATAAATCTCTCGCTTCGGTCTTCAAATGCAATCAAAAAGTTAATCTAAAACTTTTTTTCGCTAATAGAATCACATTTTACGAAAACTCTAACGAAATAGCAGGATAGGGCAGGATGATTCTTGCGGTATGCTGCCTAATTTAGCCGTTAATTTGTTTTAAGTTATTGGTTATAAATTGTAAATAAAATGGAAAGGGAATTGTGGGAAAGTCAGGTTAAATTGACAGAAAATAAGTGCTGTGTCTACCTATCTCAGATTATTCAATTACATTCGCAAAAATTTTTTTAAGCTACACTATATGAAAAAGATTTACATCTCGACTTGTATTAATTTACCAAGAGTTGCTGCCCTGTTTATAGCCTTGTTTTTGTTTTTTGGGTCTGTAAATGCCCAAAATATATTGGCTAAATGGCCATTAGTAAAATCAAAGACAATACCACAACCACCAGCTGGACTTCTAGGATGTGCAAACGTTGCAACAGGGGTAAATACGGGTGCGGGACTATTGGTGTACGATAATGTAAATACTTTTAGTGCGGCTACTCCAAATGCTCAGGGTGCAAAGTTTAAAACCATCAATAGTAATGTATGGCCTAGTAAGCCACTTCCTGATGCAACAAATCCAGATTTCAATTTAGCTTTTACGCTTTCTCCTACTAGTGGCTACGATTTAAATATTACCGGCATTACACTTACTGATACGCTAGGGACATCTACTACAATGGCATCTGGGGTTGTAATAGGTGTAGCGCCATATTATCAGATAGATGGTAAGGGCCCTTGGATTGCTTTTGGTACGCCACAAACCTTTACTCAGTCTCCTACAACTTATTTAGATTTTGGCTCATTCAATCAATCTTTTTTCTCTAAGAGCGCTAATGGGTCTACACATACTTATGTAATTAAACTTAGTTTTTATACTACTACACCAAGCGTAACAACCAAGGGCGATTATTTTTATTTAAGTAATTTAGTTTTCTATGGTACTGCAAATGCAGCTACTTCTGCGCCTAAAGTAATAACAAGTACAGCTGTTGCCACAGGAAAATATACAGGAACTGCTACTGGAACTTATGATTTTGGTGCTACCGTTCAGAATCCTTCGAGTGCAGGTGTTACTTGGAGTACTAATGCCAACCCTACCTTAGCAACTTCTCCCTTTACCAAAGATGGTTCTGGTGGAAACATAAATAGTGTTATATCTGGGCTTTTGGCCAATACAACTTATCATGTAAGGGCGTATGCGGTAACCCCACTAGACACTATATATGGGCAAGACTTAACTTTAAAAACTGATCCTTATACTGCACCAGTGGTAACTACTACTACTGCTGCTAATGTATTGTCTAATAAAGCCAATGTAGGTGGGGTGATTGTTGATAGTGGTGGTGTAGCAATTATAAATAAGGTAATAAAATATGGTACTTCCTATTCAGTAATAAACACCATAAAACCAACAGTTATTACTGGGAGTGATCCATTCAGCATTACACTTACTCAATTACTGCCAAGCACAAAATATTATTATCAAGTTTGTGTTACCAATAGTATAGGGACCACATGCGGTAAAATTGATTCGTTTACTACCTCTGTAGCTGTTCCTGCATTATCAGCAACACCAAGTGTAATAGATTTTGGAGACCTTATTTACAATATCACAGCACCAGTACTGAGCTATACGCTTACAGGTAGCAACTTAAATCCTGCATCGGGAAATATAACGGTAAATCTATCACCTGCCAGTGGCTTTATTATTTCAACTTCTTCTACTAAGTTTTCTGCAACGCCAATTACTTCCATTAGTATTCCTTACACAGGAGGAAAGTTAAAGAAGGTTATTTATGTAAAACTATTAACTAGTAACTATGGTAATTTTAATAGTGCCATTAGTCATAGTGGTGGTGGTGTTGCAACAATAGATGCAGATACTGTTAAGCTTACAGGGAATATTATTTCTTCTCCAGATCAATTGTCAAATGTTGGTTCAGATTTCTGGACAGGATTTGCCTATCATAATGCAATGAAAGATGTTACAACTCAATTTGATACTTTTCCAAAGGGTAATTCAGCTGGGCAAGCTGCGGCGGCTGGTGCGCACTTTTCAGTATTTCTTGCTGGTGGAAGTCAGGGTGATACCGTAGTTGTAGACTTGCCGGGTATTCCTAATGCGGCTACTTTTCCTAGAAAAGTGTATGTACCTGCAAATGGTTTTGTAGAAGTAGGAGGCTTCCCTGTTGGAGATGGTCAAACAAGGTACAATGCTTCTGGTGCGCCAGATGCTCGTTTGTTTACTACAGGCGTTTCTAAAAGAGGTATACATATTTATTCAAAAAGTGGTGTGCCAGTTTCTGCATGGATGTACGATTGGCAAACTGGTGATGCTGCGGGTGGGTCAATGTTGTTTCCATCAAATACCTGGAACTCTTCCTACATTGTGCAAGCGGTAGGTGGTAAGGCAAACAACAGTGGTTATTTTAATAACTCTTACTTCTTTGTTATAGCTAAAGATGATAATACAGTAGTAACATTTACCCCTACAAATGATATTCTTGACTCTAATGTAAATACAATATTTACTAATGGGCATTTACACACGCCTGCCTACGTAAAATATAATAAAGGAACACAATATAGTGTAACCTTAAATAAAGGTGAAGTATTTAATGCGATGGGCTTTGTTGGTGATCCTACACCAACTTCAGCAGATCCTGGCGCTTTAGATTTAAGCGGAACCCTAGTAAGTACAACTTGTGATAAGAAGATAGCTGTTTTTGGTGGTAATGGTCGTTGTGTAATTGGCACTGTTGGAGATATTCCTCAAGTAAATAATACTAGTGCATGTACCGTTCCTACTTCAGGTTCAGATAACTTGGTTCAGCAAATGTTCCCCAAAGTAGCTTGGGGTACTACGTATCTAACTATTCCTACCAAGAACATGGCAGATAATATGTTTAGAGTATACGTACAAGATCCAGCAACTACCGTTAAGCTAAATGGTGTTGCATTGCTTAAAGCAAATCTTGTAAATGGTTTATATTATCAGTTTGATGTAAACAGACCCGCAAAGATTGAAGGTGATAAACCAATCAGCGTAACGCAATTTATACTTTCTGGTGCTTGTAACGGACCAACATATGGTAATATTGGTAAAGGAGATCCTGAAATGATTACACTAAGTCCAGTTCAACAAAGCATTAAAAATGTTACAGTGTATTCTGCAACCTTTAAGAATGGTAATAAAGCTCCGGGATCTGGGGGATGTTATATTAATGTTGTAGTTAAAGGCATTGAAGGTGTAAATAGTTTTTTACTTGATGGATTACAAACTGGTGTGGATACAGGTAGCAATACGTTTACAGGATCTGTTTATGGTCATGCCCCTGCCTCTCCTCCAGGTATAACCATGACAAAAGCATTTAAGGCACATCCTTATGATGCAAATTATTATTTTGCAACATTCTGGGTTTCTTCTCCGGCTAAGCATACGCTATCTTCTAGTCAAGGGTTTAATGCTATAGCTTATGGTGTTTCTGATGGTGAGAGTTATGGATACAATGCTGGAACAGCGATTAATAACTTGTCTTCTATTAAGATTGCTGAAAATCCTACTGGTCAAGATACTTCAAGTTCAGTTGTTAGAACTTGTAAAAACAATTTGGTAAGGCTACAGATAGCATTGCCTTATCTTCCATCACAAGTTGATAAGATTGTATGGACAGCTCCGAATAATTCAAACATAAATTTGAGTGGTTCTTCTTATGATGGACCAACAATGACTGACCCAAATAATGCAAGTAAAACTTATGCCGATACTAGCGGATCGATTGTGGTAGATGGACAGACGTTCTATATTTATACTAGTCCTGTTCAATATCAGTTTAGTGATTATGGTTTTTATCCAATGGTTGCTACAGCATACGGTACTTTTTCGAGTGATTGCGGCGGTCAGGATGCACAAAAGATTTATGTACAGGTAACAAGTGATAATATAGACTTTAAAGCAGAGCCTGCTGGTTGTGGCAGTACTAATGTTAAGTTCACAGATGGTTCAACAGCAATGTCGGGTGCTTCAATTGTTAAGTGGATATGGGATTTTGGAGATGGAAAAACAGAGACAATAACTAATATATCAAATCCAAATCCAACAACCAATCCCCATGTATATCCGGGATTAAATGCTTATACTGCAAAGCTTACAACCATTAGTAGTATAGGTTGTTCATCTACAGATAATGTATATCTAGATTTAGCTTTTGGTATTAAGGCTCAATATGTAATGGACAGAGATACCGTTTGTCCTAATTCGGCTGTGGCGTTTACTGATAGTTCAAATAACGCTGCAAGTTGGAAATGGGATTTTGGTGAACCTTCAAGTGCGACCAATACGTCTACTTTGCAAAACCCTTCGCATACTTACACTACAACAGGAATACATACAGTTACCCTTCAAGTGTTTTCTTCTAGCGGATGTTCTAGTAATGTATTTTCAGATACAGTTTATGTTTCTCCTTTACCTAAACCTAGCTTTACTTTTGGTGGGGTTTGTTTGCCAGGAAGTACCGTCTTTACCAATACAAGCGATACAGCTACTGGAAATACGCCTTATACTTACGCTTGGAACTTTGGTGAAGCTACTAGTACTTCAAATACTGCTACTACTACAGATGGTAAGCATACATATACACCGCCTGTGCCAGCAGCGGGTTATACAGTTAAGTTAACGGCTACCAATAGATTTGGTTGTTCTGATAGTATAAGTCAGGCTGTAACTACTATTTATACAAAACCAGTGGCAATTATTACCCCTGTTACTAATAATATTTGCTTTGGCGATTCTACAGCGTTTACTGATGCGAGTACTGCTATTGGCCAAACAATTAATAAGTGGAGTTGGGACTTTGGTGATACTTCAATTAGCACCATTCAAAACCCTAAACATAAGTTCAGTGCAGTAAATAGTTATACAGTAAAACTTTCAATTACTACTGATAAAGGTTGTACCAGCGATACATTTACTTCCGTAAAGATTAGCCCACTTCCAGTGGCAGGCTTTATATTACCAGGTAGTTGTTTGGGTAGTGGAAGTGTAACGTTTATTGATACTTCCAAGATTTCAGATGCAAGTCTGAAACCATTTACTTATTCATGGTCTTTTGGCGATCCTACTTCAGCAAACAATAGCTCAACTGCTCAGGATGGTACACATACTTACACGGGTGTTGGTTCTTATACTGTAAAAGAAACTGTAACAGCTACAAATAGTTGTAATGCCACTGCTTCAACTGTTTTCGAAATTGCAGGTTCTAGACCAGTACCAGGATTTGAGATAGTGGGTGGAACTACATTGTGTAGTAATCTTCCTGTTCAGTTAAAAGATACTTCACGTATAGCTATTGGTACCATTAAAAGAGTAGAGATTGTTTGGGATGCAATTGGTAAACCTTTGGTGGTTGAAATTGATACTCTGTCTCCTTCTAATGGTACAGTAGGAACTTCTAAGACATACACACACAAGTATCCAGAATTGTCAAAAGATAAAACTTATACAGTTAAATTGATAGCTTATTCTGGAACAACATGTTCTGATGTAACTACACAAACTGTTACTGTACATGGAACGCCAGTTGTGGTGTTCCCTGCACAATCTTTCATTTGTGCAAATGCCTCTCCAAGAAATATAACTGAGGCAAAAGAGAACGCTGGTTTACCTGGTGCTTTCGCTTATTCGGGTGTTGGTATTACTGGAATATCATTTGATCCTACAAAGGGCTTCGTGGGTAAGGATACCATAACAGCAATCTATACTACAACAGCTGGTTGTAAGGATACTGCAACCACATTTACTCCGGTTATGGATACGGTTGGTATTAGATTTAGTTTGCGTTCTGTTAATATGTGTTTAGGTGATAGTATTGTATTGTCTCCAAAGAGTACTGCAAGAGAATATTCATGGACAGAACTAGATGCACCTAACAATACTTTCTTAAAGGGTACAACATCTCAAAATGTCTGGGTTAAACCTACAAATGATATTACTACTTATGTTGTGGTAGCTAATGCTTCTCATTGCCCTACTACAGATTCAATTACAGTATATGCAGCACCACTCCCTAAGGTTTCAATTGTAGGTCCTAAGGAGGTGACTATTTGTTATAACGATCGAATAACCTTGATTGCATCTACTACAGCACCAAATATAAAATGGACACCTGCTGATTCTCTTAAATCAGGCAATACTTCAGCTATAGTTATTGCTGCTCCTAGAGATACAACAAAGTTTGTAGTTAAAGTGTCTGATACATCATATTGTACTAAGTCTGTTTCTGATACAGTTATTGTTAATGTCAGACCTTTCTTCGGAATCGGTATTCATGTAGGTAGTGATACATCTACCCTATTAACGCCAGGTGATTCATTAACAATGATGGCTTATGTAACTGATACTGCATTTAAGCAAAAGCTCAAGTATTCGTGGTCTCCTTCTACTTTTCTAGATAATAAGGATACATCAACACCTGTGCTTTATCCAGTTCTCAGAATGCCAGATTCACAAACTTACTTAGTAACAGCTACCGACAGTAGTGGATGTAAGGATACGGCTAGTATTAAAATTTATTTCTACAAAACTAAACCTGAAGTATTAGTTCCATCAGCGTTTACACCAAATGGTGACGGCAAAAATGATGTACTTACTCCTTTTCCAGTTGGTATTGCACATTTTAAATATTTCAAGGTATTTAATCGTTCAGGACAACTTGTTTTTAGTACTACTCAGATTGGTGAAGGTTGGGATGGTACAATTAATGGTCAACCTGCAGATCCTGGTACTTACATCTGGATTGCTGAAGGAATTGACTATAAAAATCATTCATTGCCAAACAAAGGTTTTGTGGTATTAATGCGCTAAAACATTTTACAGCAGTATATTTAAAGGAAGCAGTATGGCAAAAGTTATACTGCTTCCTTTTTTATTTTGACATATAATTGAATAGTAATCAACGGGTTTAAACGAATGTAGGAAGGTTAAAGAATGGTAAGTATTTAGATTTACCTTGAAAAAGTGCCTAGTTTTAGTCATTAAATATTTATTTTTAAGAAGTTAATATGCTTTAACTAAAGAAATTCTTTTTAAAACAGTCCTGAGTTGTATTTTTACCGCCAAATAATCAATTATGAAACTTTTTGTAGGTGGACTATCTCCCAATTTGGATGATGTAGATGTGAAAGAAATGTTTGAACTTTATGGTGATGTTCTGTCTGCACTTTTAATTAAAGACAAAGCTACAGGTAAAAGTAAAGGTTTTGCTTTTATAGATATGCCAAACGATGCCGAAGGTAAAGAAGCAATGGATTTGCTTGACGGAGTAGCCATCTTTGGTAAAAAGATTGCTGTTAAGCTTGCGGAAGAACAACCACCAAGAGGCAATAGTGGTTCTTCTGATTTCCGTAGGAATGATCGTAACGATAGCCGTGGAAGTAGATTTGAACCCAGAAATAATGAAAGAAGAAGATATTAAGTTCTTCTTTTCTTCTTTTTCGTAGGGTTAAATTTGGGTTTAGATACATTTCGATGCTAATCTTTTTTCTTTTAGAAAATAAATTGAAAGAATATACGTTATAAGTGAAGGTGTTTATAGTCAGTTAGACATCTGTTCATATTTAACAACCAATAAAAGCATGTGCATGAATAGGTTTATTACAATTTTGGCTCTTTTGATTCTCGTAGTCTTACAATCGTGTGAGCCCAAGAAGCCTCTTTACACTACGCCAGCGGCAACAGTGCAGAGGGTAGAACCTCCTGTTTCAAAAGATCCTTTTGTTCCTTTTACAAGAGAGCTTTTCGATAAGTTGAGCTCAAACAATATAGATGTAAAACTTGTTCAGTTTTATGTTGATCAGCAGTTGGTACTCACTCGATATTTGAGTAATGATCAGGTTAGTGTTAAAAATGGGGTTATCAAATTCAATAACGGTAAATACGTAAATGAGATTGTTATCCCTCAGTATACCCCCGTTGTTTGTGAAGCAGTTGAAGGGGATGGTCTTAGGGTAAATGCAGAATCGAGTCCAAATACTACTTTGAAGTTCTTAAATTCAAAGCAATATTCTCCGGTTAATTATATTTTCAATCCTGACAAATGGAATAAGGATGGAAGTATTGAGACAATTTACGATGGTAATAAATACACTGTATCTTGCCCTACCTGTTCTACTAATCAAGCAAATGAAGCAAAACTAGTAGTAAAGCAAAGTGCAGCTGACAACATGAATAAGGATAGTAAAACTATAAAAGGCAGAACCATTGGTAGTTTAATAGGAAATAACACGAACTACGGAAAATAGTATTTCAGATTAACTTAAATAAATAGTTAGAGCGTGAGAGGTGAAATCCATCACGCTCTTTTTGTTTTTACTACATATCAATGTTTGCTGATGGTTTTTATTTCTTACCATCTTTCTGATGATATTACATTGATTTTCCAAAGGAAAATTTACTTTAAGGATTATACTAGAATATAATAACCTTTCCTCTGTTGAAAAGCTTATTATTTTAAGTATTCCCAATGGCTATATTTGCCAACTCTAAATAAAAGGTATATGCTTAATGTAGGCGTTTTTGGTGTGGGACATTTAGGAAAATTTCACCTAAATAATTGGAAAGAAATAGCTGGAGTAAAGATTGTTGGTTTCTTTGATCCCAACAATGAAATAGCAAAAGAGGCTATTGAAAAGTACAATATAAAGCGTTTTACAGATGAAAATAAGCTTATTGATGCCTGTGATATGGTTGATGTTGTAGTTCCTACAGATCGCCATTTCGATATATGTATGAGTGCGCTCAGAAAAGGTAAGCATGTTTTTGTAGAGAAGCCTTTAGCTAACACCATGCAAGAAGCAAAAGACTTGATGCAGATGGCTCGTGAGGCAAACGTTAAGGTTCAGGTAGGACATGTTGAGCGTTTTAATCCTGCCTTTCTCGCCTTGAAGGAGGTAACGATGAAGCCGATGTTTATTGAAGTACATCGGTTGTCGCAGTTTAATCCCAGAGGTACTGAAGTAAGTGTTATCCTCGATTTAATGATTCATGATATTGATATTGTACTCAGTATTGTAAAAAGTGGGGTGAAAAATATTCATGCTAGCGGCGTGGCTGTTATGACAGATACGCCTGATATTGCAAACGTGCGTATTGAATTTAATAATGGCTGTGTTGCAAATCTTACAAGTAGTCGTATAAGTATGAAGAAGATGCGTAAAATGCGCTTATTTCAGAAAGATGCTTACATAGGAATAGATTTCTTAGAAAAGAAAACTGAAATAATTAAACTCAGGGAAGCAAAAGATAAAGACGCTTTCTTCTTCGATTTAGAAACACCGAATGGCACAAAAAGTATTTCCGTCTCTACCCCAGAAATACCTGATGGAAATGCCATAAAGATGGAACTTGAAGCTTTTGTAGATAGTGTTCTCAACAATAAACCTACCGTTGTTAGCGAAATAGATGGTTACCTTGCTATGGAAGTGGCTCATCAAATAATTGATAAAATAACTACTACAAATAGGTTGGTAAAATAGTAAACCATGCTCAAACGCTTTGTTGATGTGCTAGTAGCATTGGTGGCTATTACTTTGCTTTCCCCGATCTTTTTGCTGGTTCTTCTTATCACTGCCCTCACTACAAATGGGGCTATTTTTTACAGTCAGGAGAGGATAGGGTTTCGAGGTAAGCCCTTTATTATGTACAAGTTTATTAGTATGTATCCTGATGCTGAAAAAGATGGTCCAAGTTTGTGGGTTCAAGGTGATAAACGCCAAACTAAATGGGGAGAATTTATGCGTAAACGTCGTTTTGATGAGCTCCCTCAATTATGGAATATCCTCTGTGGAGACATGAGTTTTGTTGGACCAACACGCCCTGAACGTAAATTTTACATAGATAAGTTAATAAAGATTTCTCCCGAATATCAAAGCCTTCTGTCTGCAAAGCCTGGTCTTGTTTCTATCGGAATTGTGGAGTATGGTTATGCCTCTTCGGTAGAACAAATGAAAGAAAGAATGCAGTTTGATCTCCAATACCTAAATGATACTTCTGCTTTTAAAGATATTAAAATACTGTTCAAGGCTTTCTTGAAAGTTATCTTAGGAAGGGGTAAGTAACAGCGTTTATAAAAAGAACATTTTCCTATTGCGATTAATCAATTCAAAAACACGTACTTTGGCTTTATTGTTTTATTAGCTATTAAATATCTTTTCAATTTAAATATTGTGCGTAATACCTGTCTTACACTACTTTTTATTGCCATTTCTGCTGTTTCTTTTGGTCAAAAAGGAAATTATTTTCAGCAAAAAGTCAATTATTCCATTCAAGTTCAACTAGATGATATTCTCAATAGCCTTGATGGTTATGAGAAATTGATTTACACCAATAACTCGCCTGATACCCTGCATTTTATCTGGTTTCACCTTTGGCCTAATGCCTACATGGATGAAACTACTGCTTTTGGGGAGCAATTATTGCGCAATGGTCGCACAGACTTTTACTTTAGTAATGATGAAAACAGGGGATATATATCGCATTTATCTTTTAAGGTAGATGATGTAAAAGCAGATACCCAGCATCATCCAAAATATGTGGATGCGGTTAAGGTCATCTTACCCCAACCACTTGCGCCAGGTAGTTCGGCTATCATTACTACGCCTTTCCATGTAAAATTGCCTTACAATTTTTCTCGTGGTGGGCATATTGCTCAGAATTATCAGATAACGCAATGGTATCCCAAGCCTGCAGTTTACGATAGCAAGGGTTGGCATCTAATTCCTTACCTCGATCAAGGGGAATTTTACAGTGAATTTGGCAAATATGATGTTCAAATAGCTCTACCTGAAAACTATTTGGTAGCAGCTTCGGGCATTCTTCAAGATGCTTCCGAGAAAAGTAAACTATTGGCTATTGCGCAAACTAATCCCGAAAGTCAGTCAAATTATACCTATTTCATTAAGCGTATTAATCAGAAAAATACTAAGATTCCTTCACAAAAAGAACTTCTTGCCCCTCGCTCTAAGGCTGCCAACAAAACCCTTCATTATAACATTGATGATGCTCACGACTTTGCTTGGTTTGCCAGTAAACAATTCATAGTTCAGCACGATACCGTTCAATTGCAATCCAAGACGGTGGATGTATATGCCTTTTATCCTCCGTGGAGTGAAAACCGTTGGGATAGTAGCATTGCCTTTGCCAAGAGTGGTTTGCGTTATTACGACAAACATGTGGGCAGTTATCCATATAGCACCGCTACAGTGGTGAGCGGTCCGCAGGCAATTGGTAGTGGAGGTATGGAATATCCGTCTATCACGCTCATTACTACCCAAGATGGTGGAGAAGAATTGGATGCAACCATTGCCCACGAGCTGGGCCACAATTGGTTTTATGGGGCTTTGGCAAGTAACGAACGAGACCATGCATGGATGGATGAAGGCATGAATAGTTTTTATGAAAGTTGCTACAGAAAGGAGAAATATGCTAGAAACTTTGCTGAGGAAATAGAGACTTCTATCATTAAAAACCTAGAAAATATTCATAAAGACCAACCGATAGATATCACTAGCGATTCTTTTACCATGACCAATTATGGTTTGTTTGTTTATGTAAAGACTGCTGCTTGGATGCGTAAATTGAGGACGCAATTGGGTAGTAGTATCTTCGAAAAATCGATGAAAGATTACTATAACCAATGGCAATTTAGGCATCCTTATCCAGAAAATTTCAAGCAATCTATTGAGGCTTCTAGTCATCAAAACATAGATAGTCTATTTAGTTTATTGTCTACCACTTCTGCCCAGAGATTGGATGCCAAACCCGATAAAAGACCCATTAAGTTTAGCCTGTTTTTAAAGACAAAAGACACAGATAAATATCGTTTCATCTCTCTTTCACCTGTATTGGGTTATAATGTCTACGATAAACTGATGGTGGGCGTTGCCATTCACAATTATGCACTCCCCCTTAGCAAATTCAATTTTATTGCAGCCCCAATGTATTCTACGGGTATGCAAAAGTTCAATTACTACACTCGTGCTTCCTACCGGTTTCTACTTAATAAAGGCTTTTTAGATAATATTAATATCAATGCCTCTGCAAGTAGTTTTACCTATCAACATGTGGATGTTGTGAAACCTTATAATGCACATTACGATTGGAGTTATACTAAAATAGATCCCACCATCAGGTTCAACATCCGCAATAAAAGTTTGCGTAGTTCTGTGCGGAGCTTTATTCAGCTTAAAACTTTCTTCATCACCGAAAGTAATTTTAACGCATACTCTAAGATTAAAGGAAAAGATACTTCTTATATAAGCAACAGTTTTCAAACAAATAGACACTTAGCTCAATTGCGTTTTAACATCGAAAACTACAGGGCTTTGTATCCTTATAGTGCTGATGTAACTATTGATGCCAATGAGGATTTTATCCGTGCGGGGCTTACAGCTAAGTACTTTTTTAACTATCCCCAAGGAAAAGGAAAGGGTTTAGATATCAGGTTATTTGCAGGTAAATTCTTTCATCTAAATAATGATATAAATCGATATGATGAACGATATTACTTAAATCTAACAGGGCCAAGGGGCAATGAAGACTATACCTACAGCAACTATTTCATTGGTAGAACCGATGATGGTGGTTTTAATAGCCAGCAACTGATGGAAAGAGATGGCTATTTCAAAGTGGGTACGGAGCTTTTGTCTCCAAGGGTTGGCAAAACCGATAATTGGCTGTCGGCTATTAATTTTTCGGGAGATATCCCCTTCATTCCGTTTAAAAATCCTTTTAAATTGTTCCTCGATTTAGGAACTTATTCCGAAGCTTGGCATGATAACGTCACTGGTAGCCACTTTTTATATGATGCTGGGCTGCAAGTTTCTCTCTTTAAAGGCTGTGCAAACTTGTATGTTCCGCTGTTAATGAGCAGCGTTTATAGTGATTATTACAACTCCATTTTCCCGGGCGAAAAGCTTTCTAAAAGTATTTCCTTTAGTTTAGATATTCAGAAGTTAAAGTTGTATAAACTTACTAAAGGGATACCTTTTTAATGGATTGATTGGATAAGTTTTTCTGTTTTCTGATTAATGGCTGGGTGGGATAAACACAAGGCTTTTGAAAACACTAGAAAGGCGCTAAATTCTATCGCTGGGGAATGTTCCAGAACTTTCGGGGATTGTTCCAGAACTTTCGGGGATTATTCCAGAACTTTCGGGGATTATTCCAGAACTTTCAGGGATTGTTCCAGAACTTCCGGGAATATTCCAGAACTTTCGGGGGATGTTCCAGAACCTTCGGGGGATGTTCCAGAGCTTCTGGGGGAGCGCATTTTTAGTAAAGGAAAGTTCATTTTTAGGTATTGATGTGTACTATTTGCATCTTTCATCTTCATTTATAAGAAGCCTTTGCGGCTCTTATTATAAACAAGAATGATTGGGCAGTAGAATAAGGTAGAAAGGGCGGATTCACAATGTAAAATAACATGAAGAAACTACTTAAAAACATATTGAAAGGCGTTGGAATCTATCATCCATTGCAATCTTTTTATCGGGGAGGCATTGGTGCGGCAATCAATTTGTATTATCGAATTTCATATGCAAAATACCAGGGAAGTGGGTATGAATGCAACTTTTGCTTTGCCCGTTATGAGCGTTTTGTGCCCCATCATCCAGAAAAAGCAATAGAAAATGCCATCACAAAGAACGATGTTATTGCTGGTTTTGGTAAAAATGTGTATTGCCCTAGTTGTATGAGTAAAAATAGAGAGCGATTGGTGCTTGCCGTTCTGCAAAATAAGGTTTTGGTGGATGGGAAAAAGGTTTTGCATTTTTCGCCAGAGAAACATTTGTTCCAATTTATCAGCAAAAAGTCCAATGTGACCACAGTGGATATTATGCCAGGGTTTTATCAGTCGATAGATAAAAATATCTTGCAAGAAGATGCTACTAAGCTCAGTTTTGCCCCTGAAACCTTCGATATTATTATTGCAAACCATATTCTGGAACACATTCCGGAGGATACTATAGCCATGCGTGAGATGCATCGAGTGCTTAAAGCTGGTGGATTTGCCATCTTGCAGGTTCCATATTCCGAAAAGCTCGATAATACAATTGAAGAGCCTTGGATAAATGACCCCGCTAGGCAGGAAAAACTGTATGGTCAGCGCGATCATGTGCGTATTTATGCCCTTAAAGACTATGTGGAGCGGCTAAAAACAAGTGGTTTTACTGTTAATGTTTTGAAGGCAGATACTTTGAAAGAATATTTGAAATATGGCACCCAAGAGAGGGAATGTGTTTTTCTGTGTACTAAAAAATAGGGTAGGAGCAATGTGCATTTTGTTAAAGCCGGGTATCTATTTAGTAGGTGTTTTATAATTATTTAGTTTTTGTAGTTGATTAATACAAGATTTTCATGTTAATAATCCCAAAGGAATATATTGATTTTGCTAAATGGGATGCCTGTGTTCAGCGCAATAGTAAAGGATTAATCTATGCCACTTCTGCTTATTTGAACGCCATGACGGACAATTGGAGTGGATTGGTCATTAATGATTATGAAGCTATAATGCCACTCCCTTGGCGCAAAAAATGGGGAATTAAGTATTTATACACGCCCGCCTTCACCCAACAATTAGGTTTGATAGGGCCATATTCTATCAATAATACTGCTATTTTACAAACCATTGCAGACTTTGTAAAGTATGGCGATTATATGCTTAACGCTGCCAATAAGCCCACTCATAACACAGGAAAACTTACTGAAAAATGCAACTGTATTTTGCCGCTTTCAACGCCATATTTACATATTATGGAGGGCTATTCTAAACCCTTGGTTGGCTATTTAAAGAAGGCGATTAATAATGGATTAATTTATGCAGAGGCAAATATTAATGAAGCAATAGATGCATACCAAAGCTTGTATCAAGAAAGGTTTGAGACTTTTGTTACGGAAGATTACAATCACTTTAAACAGTTGGGCTTACAGTTAGAACTAACGCACCACTCTTTTGCCAAGAAGGTAACTGATAAAGAGGGCAATGTAATGGCGTATGGTATGTTTTTGAATGATAGTAAACGCATTTATAACCTCATGCCTACTACATTGCCCGCCGGAAGAAAACTATTTGCCATGCACTTCTTAATAGACTGTTTAATTAAAGAACACGCAGAACAACCTTTGCTACTAGACTTTGAAGGTTCCGACCATCCGGGTATCAGACAGTTTTATGAACATTTTGGAAGTCAGAATGAACCTTATTCTTTATGGCATTTCAATCAATTGCCTTGGCCATTACGGTACTTTAAGAAGTAAAAAGTTGTTAGTTGTAAGATGTAAGCTGACAATTACTAATACATTGATGCGTAATTATATACTTACCCTTAAAGATAGATGCTACTTAGTTGTTGCCAATGTTATTATTATCTTGTATGGAAACTATTCGGACAATTACAATAGTTGTCCCTTTTTAATTAGCAACTAAAAGAGTAGTCAATCATAAATTGGCTGCTCTTTTTTGTTTCTTTCAACCAAATAGTTTTAATATTGTTCTTTAATAAAAAGCGGTTTTATGGGAATATGGAGTCAGTTAGCAGAATATCTTTACATCAAAAAGAGAGACCCGAATGAAGAGCGTACCCAATGGATGAAATACATGCACGGCATGAACCGTATCTCTCTGATGATGTTTTTGTTTGGGTTAATTGTTATGTTCTTTAAGGCTTTCATCATCCCATTACTTCGAAAGTAGAAACTTATAAACGATGCTTGCTGCCTTTGCAGATGCGTTGCCACTTTCCGACAAAATATTCTTCAATTTTATATAATCACTATTTATTTGTGATTGCTTGTCGGCATTGGTAAGCAATAATTGTAACTCTTTCACCATATTTTCTGTCGTCAATTCATCTTGTATTAGTTCTTTAACCACTAATTTATCCATAATAAGGTTTACTAGACTGATGTATTTTATCTTTATCAGCCTTCTTCCTATTTCATAACTAATCTTACTTCCTTTATAACAAACTACTTCTGGAACGCCAAACAATGCTGTCTCTAATGTGGCGGTTCCGCTTGTTACCAAGGCTGCTTTTGCCTTCATCAATAGGCTGTAGGTTTCATTATTGGTGGTAGAAACATTGGTATAATCTTTTAGAAAAGGTTCGTAAAAGCTATCCTCTTGGCCAGGTGCTTTTGCCACAATAAATTGAAAATTGGGGAAAGCCTTGCTCACTTGCAGCATAAGGGGTAGCTTCTTTTCTATCTCTTGTTTTCTACTTCCTGGCAATAATGCAATAATTGGTGCAGTAGTATTGAGGGTAGTTGTGGGTTTTGAATTGTTTTTATATTGTTCAATTACTTCCACCAAAGGGTGCCCCACATAGTCCACATCCCATTGCCATACATTTTTAAAATAGTCCTTCTCGAAGGGTAAAATTACCATCATTTTATCAATGCAGGTTCTCATTTTCTTTACCCTATTAGCCTTCCATGCCCATACTTGTGGCGAAATGTAATAGACAATCTTATACCCCTGTTGTTTTCCCCATTCCGCAATGCGTAGGTTGAAACCCGGATAATCTATTAGTATTAAAACATCTGGTGCAAAGTCTTTTATATCTTTTTTACAGAAGCTAATGTTCTTTAAAATGGTTGGCAGGTTCTTTATTACTTCGGCAAAGCCCATAAAAGCCAATTCCTTATAATGTTTTACCAATTCGGCCCCGGCAGATTGCATTAAGTCACCACCCCAACAGCGAATATTTGCCGTTGAATCCAATTGTTTTAATTGTTTTATGAGGTTGCTACCGTGTAAATCTCCACTTGCCTCGCCCGAAATAATATAATACTTCATAAGTTCACTTAATAGGTTCAATGCGTATTAAACCCGCTGTGAAAATAAGTTTTTGTTGCTAAAGGAACTTACAATTTATCATTCTGTAAATTTAAACTACTTCTAACTGGCGGTTATTACTCTGCAGTTTTGCCTTGAAATTGTTGGTTTAGTTTAATGTATTTGAAGTTATTTTATTTGGTGGGGCATTGTTTCGGATTTCCAATTTTTCAGCTCATCCTTATTCTCTCCGACCAATCAAGTTCTTCTGGCAATTCTTGGTTCGAAAACTCAATGTGCACAACCCTTCTTTGTTTGTTGTTTATTGTTCTCCCAGAGCTATGTAGCAACAATGGTTTCATCAACATAATTCCTCCTTCCTGCACTTTACAGTATTCTTCGCGTTCTACCGACCAATCAATGGTTTCTGGTCTGTAGATTCCTTTTAAATGAGATTTTGGAACCACTTTCAATGCCCCATTGTTTTCATCAGTTTCGTCAAGATGAATACGAACAGTTACAATATTTTCTAGAATATTGATTGGAGGTTGCACCGCAAATTGATTTTGTTTATTTGTCCAGTTTTCGTAGCCATCTACTGGCATTTTTTTATCTACAGAAATGGTTAGATCTTGGTGATAAGACACATACCAGTTTGATGTTTGAGGTTTATCGAAATAGATGCTCTTTACAACAAAATAGTTATCCCCCAATAAGTGTTTTAAAATAGCAATCAGGTTGTTATTAAAGATGGTAGAAACCACTTCAGGAACTTCTTTCAGGAATTGTCTGATGGCAAATAGTTCCGACGACTTTCTAAAGGTTTCTTTGTCCGTGTTAGTTTGGTTTATTTGGTAAAGTAAATGCGCTACTTCCTTTTTAGTGTAAATATTGTCAATGGATGCAAACCCTTTTTCCGTAAATTCTTCTATCTTTTTCATAAAGAATATCTCTTAAATTGAAGTGTACTTTACTTTGTTAGAGAAGCTAATGCAAACTGAGGCTATTTAATAATTACCCCATGTTCTGTTCTGCCTTATTTTCATGATAACTGCAAATATTGATTTTCTATAGTCACATTAAAATGAATGTCTGCTTTTAATGCCTTGAATACCTTTAATATTGTATCTATTGTTGCGCTGTTCGCACTACTTTCAAGCTTCGAAATCTGAGCTTTTTGTACACCAACAAGTTCGCCTAATTGTTCTTGTGTCAAATTGCGTTCTTGTCTAGCTGTTTTTATCATTCGTCCTAATACATCCATTCGAAGTTCATATTCATACTCGTCTCTGTTAGACGTTCCAATCTTGCCAATGTATTTATCTTTCATTTCTGCAAGTGAATACGATTTCAATTCAGGTTTCTTTGCCATAATGCTACTTATTTTCTTTGCTTTCAAAAAATTTCGTTCTAATATTTACAGCTCTTTCTATTTCATTTGCAGGCACTTTGTCCATCTTTTTAATAAAACCATGTGTTGCAAAAACTAAAGTTTCAGTCTTACTGTTCTTATCCCAAAATGCGAGTAATCTTATTTGCTTTCCACCAAATACTGTCCTGAATTCCCAAATATCTTTTTGTAGTTTTTTGAAAAGCTTAGGGTCATTGGTTTGCTCAGCTAGGTCAATGTTATAAAATACCTTTCTTGCAGCCTTTTGATCAAGGCTAGCAATAAATTTTTCTGCTTCTTCTAAAAATCTAGTCTGAAAATGTTGCAATAAAATTTGTTTATGCAAATATAGAGTCTGTTTCTAAAAGTGGAAACCTTTTGTTTGTAGAATTAAAGTATCCTCTCCATTTGGCTCATGTATCTTTTTATTTTCCTTTTGTTATATTATTCCAAAATATTAAGCAACTTGTCTCTATTCAAACTTTAGTAAACTAATGCCAATGGCGGGCGTCATGAGCCAGCACCCCAATTTTCGAAGTGTATGTAATGAGTTGGTTATTTATGGGCTAGATGCACACGTTTGGTTAGTTTTCTTGGTATGATAATAGAAAATCTGTTGAATTTAGAATTGGGATTTCCCTAAAGGGATTCATTGACAACAGGTGAAAATCGCCCGAAACAATACAAGTAGCACTGCAAGCAATAGAAAGTTCTAAAAACATGTTGTCTTTTGGATCCTCACAACTGTTTATTTGCTCTATTATATTAAAGAATACTGCATTCTTCTTCAAGGCAGAAAGAATAGCTTTACGCTTACTATCTTTTAAATACTTATCTAGCTTTTTTCTGTAAATGACCTCTGTATATTCAGCGAAGATGCTATCCGACATCGCAATTGTACCTATACTCAAAATTTTATCAAAACATAGTGCAGAAGTGCTGTTTGCTACAAGATTTGCACTTACAAAGCAGTTTGTATCTACAACAAAATAGGGGTTATTCTTTGTTAAGGATCTTATTTAATGCTTCCTGAGTAAGTCCATTGTCCTTCATCTCTGCCCTTGTTTCATTTAAGAAGGTTAAGTATTCGTTCTTGTTATTTGGAATCAATTCTTTGGCTATTGCAAGGCTTACCTTATTGCCTAATGTCTTTTTTTTAGATTCGGATGCCCTTTGCCAAGCTTTTGCAAGTTTATCATCCACTTCTATAACTATCCTTTCCATGAATTATTTTTTGCTATTCAATCAAATATACAGTCAACTTTCTTAATTACTATTATCTATTGTATCAATTTATAAGGCACATTAACTTTCCCCAAGTGTCTCCTGTATCTTTTTATTTTCCTTTTGTTACTTATTCCAAATTTTAAACAATTTGTCTCTATTCAAACTTTAGTAACCTAATACCCAAGACGGGAGTCATGAGCCAGCACCCCAATATTCCAAGTGAATGTAATAAGTTGGTTATTCATGGGCTAGATGATATTTGATAGCCAGTACGCCGATTTTCGAAGTGAATGTATTTAGATGGTTATTAATGGGCTAGATGTTTACTATCTCGCCAATTCCCACCTTTTAAAATCAGTATCTCCTAAAAACAAAAATTTCTTTTCAAATAAACTTGCTAGTCTATTATTGGCTGTTGCAAAAAATATTTGTTTGTTTTCTCTTAGAGCAAAGATTCTAAGAAAGTCTAGAAAAGATAAAGCATTTAAATCATCAATAAAAGAAACCGGGTCGTCGAACATTATAATATTAGGTCCATTTTTAAGCTTTCTATTAAGTGTGATAAATATAGACAAAGCAAGAGCCGACCTCTGCCCTGTACTTATTTGAGTGATTTTCCGTTGTTGATTGTCGTCAGTTATTAAATACAAAAAACCATTTACAAGCTTAATATTTTTAAATTCTCTTGGTGAATGTATCATTTTAAATATATAAACTATCTCTTCTAGGTTACTATCTAGAAAGTCATTCATTTCTTTATTGCCTTCTTGTTCAATTAACCTTTCAAGTGTTTCCTTTGCTTTTTTGAATCTTACATTTTGAGGTTCATTTTCCGCTACTATTTTCTCTGCTTCCTTTTTCTTTGATTCAGCCGTATTTAATTGGAATTGATTACCCATTTCTACTTTAAGGGTACCTATATTTTTTGAAAGATTATCACTCAACATTCTAAGACTTTTAATAGAAGTTGTATTATTTATTTTAACTAGTTTTTGCAATTTCTCAAAATAGCTTTTCAATAAACTTATTCGCTTCTCCTCTTGAGAGAGCAATTCCTTAATTTGAGTTGGGGTATAAACTTCATCAATTGATAAACCAAAATCATTTTTAAACTTTAAGCTTACACTTTCTCTGTTTTTTGTTATTTCATTTAATAAACTTTGGTTCTTACTTATTTCTGATTTTAGCTCAACTAGTTTTACTTTAAATACCTCCAGATTTTGATATTCAAATTTTACATCTCCATTAAACACTAGTATAACCCGTTCTTTCAACTGATTCAATTCTTGTTCTGAGGCATTTTTTGATTCAGCTAATAAGTTTAAAGATTTGAATTGGCTCAATTTTTCATCTATTTCAACTTTTGAACTGATTAATAAGTTGAGTTTTACCAGTGCATCATCAAGCGTTGTTGATTTTGTATCATAATTTGCAAATTGACAAGCGGATTTAACTAACTTGATAAAATGATTGTATTCATTTAATATTGTAAATGCGCCATTAATCTCGGCAATTATTCTATTGTTGTCAATATAATATGTGTGAGAGGATGCATCAGTAGCAGTAGCATTAGTATGAATTCTACTTTCCAATTCAGCTCTACCATGATCAAAATTGCATAAGGGGCAAACTTCGGCTTCCACATTTAATTCAACATATTCATTCCCCTTAGCTTTAATTTCTTGAACTAGTTGGTCAACTTTACTAAAACGTGCCAAAAAGTTCTTTTGGTTAATTTCCAAGGTTCTTAAATCATCTTTATAATTGATTGATTTTTGAAGGTTATCTGATTCTATTTTATCAATTGTCAAGCTAGAATTGTAAGCTTTTAAGTTTATACCTGATAGTATTCTTTCTACTGCATTTACATTTTTTAATTCAAACTCCTTTTCACTAATTCTAGAGGAAATACCTGACAAAGAAAACAATTTCTCATCGGAAAAATATTTTTCTGCACTATTTAAAATGTCTATTTGCTGAGTTATTCGTTTTATAGATGTTTCAGTAGACTGCCTTTGTTCATTAATTGTACTTAACTCCTGCTCAAATACTTTGTAAACTTTTTTTTTTGCTAATAAATCTTTTGATTTCTGTTCTAGGTCAGATAGAGTATCAACTGTCTCTTCCTCTATTATACTCCAGCAAAGTGAGATAATACTATTATTGATTTCTTCAATAGTGATATATTCTAACTCTATATTTATAAATTTATTGCTGAATCCAATTTCTGTAGTATTATTAGAAATAACATCTTTGATAGATGTTAGACTCTCTGAGTTTTTGTATTTGAGTATTTCTTTATTTAAAGTTTCAATATCGCGTTTAGCTGTATCAAGTTCTTTTGAAATCTTATTATATATAGGTTTTAGCTTATCATAAATTTTTCTTATCCTATCTGAAATGAAATCATATTCCGGACCCAAAATTATATTAAAAAGGGCTGTTTTTACTTCGTAATCATTGTTACTTGTAGAGAATTTATGTGCAGCATCTGCATTGAAAAAATTATACCGATTAAAGGAATTATGTAAATAATTATCTCGAGTATAATTATTAGAATACCAATTTAAATCCCTGCTCCTGAACTTCTCATTATTAGAAGATTCATATTTTTGAATTTGTTGAGAATGATTGAAAATGGCTTCTATGCAGCCATCTTTTTCTTTTTGATCAGGATTTCTAACTGATTTACCACAAATTATTAATTCTATAGCCTCAAATAAAGAAGTCTTACCTACACCATTTATTCCCTTTATCAGGTTTACTTTTCCAAATTCAAATGACCTTACTTTGATTGGATATTTTCTGTATTCTGGTTTTAGTATTACTTTATTTATAAACCTAACTGTATCATTTTTTAGGGTTAGATTTTTTACATCTTTTTCTGGTTTTATTTTTTTTGTAATATCCGATTCAAATCTTGATAGGACTTCTGTTTGTGATGCATCACTATAAACCTCTTGTAAATCGACTGAATCTAAATCGGCTTTCCATTTTGTAAGAATATTGGTATGCAATTGATTGTTAGATTTTTCTAAGCTGAAAAAGTCTTTAAACTCCTCTTCATTCAGTACATATTTTCTTGCGTATTTATCATTCTTCTCAATGATAGTCTTATCTTCTGGTTTAAAAGTATCACTATCCCTTAGAAGAAGATAATAATAATTCCATTGAATAACCCCTGCATCAGAATAATAATCTTTCGCTAAAAAATCTTCTTGATAGTTTTCGAATCCTTTCGAATCAATCCTTTCAGATAAATCTATATAATAAATTCCAGCTATTTTTTTATCAATTTTTAATTCAGCTTTGTATAAGTCTGGTTTAATTAGTTCAATTCCGCCAAAAAAATCATTAGCTATACTAATTACATTTTCCTTATTCATAGTTAGTCTTTAAGAAATGAAGATGTTTGTAAATCATTAGTGTTTGAAAATTTTCCTGCATTTTTATCGTACCTTGAAGCTATTGTTGCACCTCTTTTATAGAATACAACAACCCTTCCTTTGTTGTTGTTATCACTATCAAATAAGGATTGTAAAGCTTCAAACGTATTTTCTAAATCACTATTTTCTGGAGAATCCAAATAACAAATTGTAGCAGAAATTTTCTTGCCTTCGCTAGTGCATAAGTTGTATTTATACTTATCAATTTCAATAATTTTTTTATTATTATGGTCTTTTTCTGAGCAATAACCTAACATTACATCAAAATTCTTCAAATCTGCAATGCTATCTGGATAATATGATTTATTGGGTAAGATGTTATTTGTTAATTCATTTATTGCAGCTAAATATGTTTTTCGACGTGAACCGCTTTCTTCTGAAACGTCTTCTAAAACTGTAAATCTTTTATTAGATTCAGTATGGTTTTCCATTTTAAAAGAATCCATATACTGAATTAAATACCAGTTAAGACTATTTTTACTAGGAATAAAACCAGAACTTATGTAAACAAGCCTTTCCTTTTCAATAATACAAGTAGAAGAGTCTGTGGTAAAAGCATTGGAACATCCAACTTCAAATAGATAAACCAAGTGATTATCAGAAACTAAAGTTTGTTCTATCAAAATATTTCCCTCATCAAAAGAATATACATCTTTTATTTCGGGACCATCCCTTCTTTGTTGTGCTGGTACACCCGCGTTAATTTTAACTGGCAGAGTTGCAACTAAATAAATGTGATGGTTACTATTAAACCCATAAAAATGATTATTCATCGAAAGATTGTAATAGTAGAGCCCGCGTGCATGATTTTTTTTTATTCTGTTGATATCATTCAGATTTATTTCATTTGACTTTATGTAAAATCCACTTCTTGAACTTTTATTTTTAATAAATTTTTCACTGCCGTATTTAGTTCTAAGACTCCAATTCAAACTTATAATTTCTTTGTATTCTGAGCTTAACAATGTATTTCTAAAGTTTATAAAATCAGGATGCGCTGGTTTTGGATTAAGTTGTGGATTTAATATTAAAAACGGTAAATCATTCCATTGCAATTTTTCTTTTAATTCAAGAGTTAATTTGTCTTTAAAATTTATTGCCTCTGAACAAATAAGTGTAAATAGTCTGATTGAACTTTCTCCATGAGAATTATTAAACACATAAATATTATTACCTGGGATGTAGTTATCACGTTCAATTGGACCATTCCAAACTCCCATATGTTCTGTTTTAAACTGAATTAAAACTATCAATGATTTTATGGAATCATTATTAGAAACAAACAAATAAACTAAAGGGTCAAAATAGTTATTAGGGTTTTCAAATAAATCATCTTCGAAAATTATTTTCACATCCTCTTTGTTATAATTAGCTTTTAAAACCTTTAAATCTTCTTTTGAAATTGACTCGCATCCAATTGCCCATAATTTTTTGTCTGAAGGCCATTTGTCTTTATTAGATATAACATCAATTATGTTGGTGAAAGGGCATGAATATTCTGGTGTCATTGCCAAATCAACATTCTTTTCTTTAGCTAATTTAAAAAAATCACTAAATCTAGCCGATACATCGTTTGCATTCCCAATATATTTATCATTAGCTTTAAGTGTTCCTTCATGTTGATATAACAATATATTATTTCTTTGAGTATGCCTCTTTAGAATTTCAAGGTCAATATTAATATCAGTATGAAGAGTTGTTAAAGGAATAAAATTCATAGAAAAATTGATTTACTTTAATCTATACTGGAAATAATTAATTTTACTGCTTTGTCATATTAAGAAGTTGCATTTGGATTTAACAAATTCCATTTAACTCTCCAAAGTAAACCTTTTTCCTTATACAAAATAGTCATTACTTGAAAAATATTTACAATCTGTGTAGCAAAAGAAACCACCCCGGCCTACGGCCACCCCTCAACGAGGGGAATTTGCACGCTGCCAGGTCTTGAAATTGTTTATTTTGGTTAACCTCTTTGTTTTATCATTTAAATTTTCGCCACTTACAACTCATTTGGGTGCAATTCCCCTCGTCGAGGGGTAGCCGTAGGCCGGGGTGGTATATTGTTGTCTTGAAATTGTTTATTTTGGGTAACTCTCTTTGTTTTATCATTTAAATTTTTGCCACTTACAACTCATTCGGGTGCAATTCCCCTCGTCGAGGGGTGGCCGAAGGCCGGGGTGGTATATTGACAGCCTCAGCAGTTGTTTTTTGTTGTCAACCTACCTTCCTCCCCCTCCCCAATTTCTTCCCTTTCTTCCCAAAATTATTTTACAGAGGCAGATTTCTGGTCATTGTTTCCTCCTATTACTATATGGTACGTAAAACTTTATATTTCATTGCCCATATTGAGGCTTACCATGCCTATGTTATGGCTATTATTTGTTACTCCCAATACCGTATTACCTTTTTGATGTTCATGTTACCCAAAAATTTGTTCTAGGTACACCAAATTTTTGCTAAAAACGCATTGCAGAAACATAAACTTGGTGTCAGTAAACATAAAATCGGTAGCAGTAAACATAAATTCGGATGCAGTAAACATAAACTCGGTTCCGGTAAACATAAACTTGGCAAAAAGAAGACTAAACTTGGTGTAAAGAAACATGAACTTGGTGTAAAGAAGACTAAATTCGGACAAAAGAAAACATTGAACCAATTCGGGCTATTGGTAAATACAAATACTATTAATCTGTGCCATTCTTTTAAAGTAAAATACTTGTAGCGTTTGGCGTAAAATGGTTATGGCATAAACTGTGTTGTTGCGGTCATTCCATTTTTTCTGTTGCGAAAGAGGAAACCGTTAAAATAATAGCAAAACTACATTCCGCCCAAAAAACTGTTTTTCTACCATACCTTATAGTTAATCCAAAACGGAGACAAGTTTTGAGACAGTTTTAAATTTGGAAAAGGTCTGAAAACATTAGTAACAGATTAGATTAAAAATTTCGGACTAAAGGTGAAAACATAAACATTTTATATCATTTTGAAATCTTCCTCTTTTTTAAAAAAAGTAAAGAATTTTAGCAGATATGAATTGAATGGAAAAATTGCTGAATCCCCAAAGATTTTGCCCTAATTATGTGGTATTTAAAACCCATTTTAATGGATAAATGAGTGACAATGAAGCATATATGCCCTGTAGGAAAAAATGGAACTAAAATATATTATAAATAATTGAAAAAGAATAAATTAAAATTTAAAAAATAAATTATTTTATTTAACAGTATTTGCAAAGTTTAACGTTGGATATCCATATTAAAGGCGTAATCTTGTATTAATAAATCACCAATCACAATTTAAACTTTGCATTATGTCTAAGAGGTCTACAATTCCGTTACATTTTTCATGCAGTTACGATACTTTAAAGTCTGTAGCCATTAAGAAAATAGCTTTCTTCCGTAGAGATCAAGCCGATCTGGAGGACAGAGGTATTACCATTGATAAAATAGATGCGCTAGAAGCTTTACGAGTGGCATTTAATGATATTCCTAGTAATGGTACTGAAGTACATGATACCTCTGTAGGGTTTGATGACCGAGATATTAAAGCCAATCAGATTAGTATTGCTATAAGGGATGTGATAGGGATAGCCAAAAACACTTTCGGTGTAAAATCGCCTATCTATAAGAGCTTTGGCATTAAGTTGCTTAGTACGCTAACGCCCAACGAACTGTATAATGTTTGTGGTAATGTAGTTGAAAGAGGTTCAAAAAATATGGTTAAAATGGGGCTAAAGGGTTTAAAGGTGGCTATGCTCACCAATATTACAAACCTAAGTGTGGAGCTTTTGGCATTGATATCTGCAACACCTATCTTGGAAAGTAGTGCCAACCTAGTAACGGGAGAAAGGAGAGAGGCAGGAAATGCGCTTTTTGATGAGATGAGGGATATGTGCGAAACTGCTAAAAACTTTTATTACGAAAGAAATAGAACAAAGTATAATGACTATGTAGTAGATGATGCAGTAGCTAAAGTGGTGAACAGGAGGGGTAATTTGATAGCAAGTTCGTATAAGGGGCCTAGAACGAATGGTATAAAAGATATCACTAGGTTTAGGATTAGAACCACGATGGGCAAAAGCCTGCAATACTATTTTAGTTTGCTTAAAGGAGATGCGCCGCCCGCTGATGCACTGACGGTATTGCCCAATCCAAACATTTTTGTAGAGAAAACTGCTGCCCAACTGGGCTATAATGCCGCCACAGGCATGATACAACTAAACGTATTTAACCCAAATACAGAAACCTGCTCCTTCTTTATCAAAATAGGGTAGTAGGAGCGGGCGATTTTATTTATTATAAAGCAGATTTAAAACTATAAAAGTTGGTAATTATATTAATATTCTGACAAAAAGATATAAGCGTGCCAATAAAATTAGTAGCTTAGATTAATAAATAGGAGAGAATGACTGACTTGCAGAAGGCGAAAATAAAAAGGAATGCTACCGTACTGAAGTTTTTGGGAGACAATAAAAGCATATTTGAAAAGGACTATGATTTAATTCATTTTTATAAAAAACTAATGTCCGATCATGCACAATCGATGGTGTCGGCAGAAGATTTAGAAGAAGATGAAACTGCATTCAGCAACAAAAAATTGATTGCCAAAAAGGAAGTATGCGAGATGGCAAAATCGCTTTGTGAAGTAGCCAAAGTTGCATTTTTGGCATGGGGAGATAGAGAACTTTACAAGAAAACAAAAGTGGGATACCTACACTTTTTTCGCAGCAATGATTTTTACACGGAAGAAAGGGTAAAAGAACTCCATAAACTACTGCATAATCACATCGTAAGTTTGTCGCCAGAATATATTATTGAGGCACAATTAGATGAATTTAAAGAGAAAATAAAGACTTTTGTAGAAACTAAAGGTTCCTCGTCTATTAATGATCGTCCCCCACAAGAAGCGGTTGCAAGACTTAAAGCCGATTTGAAAGTATTGGAAAAAGTAATTTATTTCATTTTTACATATGCGGAAAAATATCGGAAAATCAATCCCCAATTTTTTGAAGGACTATGGAATTGTAATAAAGAAGTAGAAGATCTGGAGCTGGGAGACACTTTGGTAGTGTTTAGCATTGTGGATGCCGAAACAAATGAGCCCTTGCCAAATGTTAAGGTGGCACTATCAAAATGTATCGACAAACAAACAAGTAATCTGGATGGCAATGTGGAGTTTATAAGCCTTATTTCGGGTAGAAGTGTTGCCACATTTATGCTGAAAGACTATAAGGAAATAACTAAGGTTATAAAAATAAAGCCGGGAAAAAAGAATAGTTTTCAGGTATCTTTAAAAAAGGAATAAGGTTATTTTTACCACCAAGAACACAAGGATTGTTGGATCATTTTGTTCAGAATTAATAATAGGGACTATAAACCTTGGTTTCCTTTGTTTTTACCTTGTGTACTTTGTGGTGAAGCGCTTGAGTTGAAATAAAAAAGGGAAAACTAGCCATTGTAGTTTTCCCTTTTTTGTTATCTATGAATTAACCAAGAATTATAATTTACTAAGAAGCTCTTTTGCAGCACGCACCGTATCATCATTTTGTGCATTTTTTGCCAACTCAATGCATTTCAAAGCACTAGCTTTTGCGCTCACTTTATCGCCTAATTCTTTTTCTATTTTAGCTTTCAATAAATAGGTATTGAAAAAAGGTTTGCTTACATTAACTGCCTTAGTGGCATAGAGCAAAGCAGTTGGATAATCTTTAGCAACTTCATAATAGTAGGTAGCAATTGCTCCTAAAGCAGGTTTGTCGCCAGCAATACTAGCTTCTACATCAGCTTTGATTCTGTCTTTTACATTGGTAGAAATGGGAAGGCTTAGTTGATAGTTGCCCCAATTTAGTTGCAAATCACATTTTTCGTAAGTGATATTGGCAAATTGCATAGTAAACAATTCAACCTCATCTCTAGTCTTTACAATTGGAACATTAATACGCACCAAATCACTTTCTAGCTTGTACGAAGTAGGCTGATTTACAGTAGTATCCTTGGTAATGATTAAGGTAAACTCTTTTTTGCCGGGAATACTTAATAAACCATATTTCCCAGGCTTCAAAACAACATTATTAATGGTTACAGCATCACTAAAAGTAAGGGTAGTTGCACCATTTGCGCCTGTACGCCAGATAGCATCGATAGGCGCAAGCTCACTTTGTTCCTTAAAAACACCACGCTTTTTTAATGATGGACGACTATAACTCAATTCAATAGAACCCAAACCAAAGTTTTGTTTTATGGTTTGAGAAGGACTCGGTTGAGGCATTTTAACTGGCTGAGAAAAGGCAGTAAATACCGTAGAAATAGAAAGAATAAGTAATAACTTTTTCATAATTTATAATTTGTGCAAACCTACTGTTTCAACGGTATTAAAAACTGTTATTTTTTTACTAGTATGGAAGTTTTAAAGTTGCAAAACTGCCAATTAAAATTGAGGTAGGATCTTGTTTTAATAATGATTGATAAAATTTAAAAACAGTAAATAAATCAGATCAAAATAGGGCCTTTACTACGTTATTAGAAAAGAAAAATTGAACTATTGATGGTAAAAACTTATTGGATAACTGACCTTACGCATCTTTATCAACACACTAGCAAAGGCTTTTTATTCAATACATAGTCAAAAATTAGGGGGGCTAATGTTTCCAAGTTATATAACTTATGGAGAAGTAAAGACTTAATCACATAGGGTTCATAGGAACATAGATCACATAGGTTTTATTTGCAAATGGTTTAAGAAAAAGGACACATAAGGAATGCCACTTCGTAGCATTGACCAACATTTTTTTGAAAAAGTTATATAGTATGCACAATAGACACATAGAAAAATAAGGTAAGAAGCGTTGCACTTTAAGGTCACATAGACTGGAGTATAAAAAGTTTCACTTTTTTTCTATGCGTTCTTCTCTTTTTTTTCTTTAAACCTGCAGACTATGTTCCTTATGTGCCTATGTGTTTAATTTTGCTTAATGTATATAAAACTGTGTAACATCAATGAACAGATATAAAGTTGGGATGAAAATTAACGGTAAAAAGTGATAAATAATTGAAGTACATTCGCTTTAATCAAGTAATAGATGTAGGAAAGTATTAATAACTCAATTTAAAATAACATGTCAAGAGAAAATGTAGGAATAACGCTTCCATCGTATCAACAACACTATATTAGCCTTACAAAGGGTGACAATATGGAAGAATTGATAGCGAACCATAGTGTTAATTTATTGGCTTTTTATAGTTCAATTCCAGAAGAAAAAGCAGATTACAGCTATGCAGAAGGAAAATGGACGGTAAAACAACTTTTTCAGCATGTAATAGATACGGAAAGGATATTGGCTTATAGGGCAATGAGTTTAAGTAGAATGGAACCAATGCCATTGTATGGTTTTGATGAGAATAGTTATGCCGAAAATGCCTCCGCAAGCCATAGAACCTTGGCAAGTTTAAAGGAAGAATTTGTATTGATAAGAAAATCTACCGACCTATTATTTCGCTCCTTTACAGAAGAACAACTCACCAAAAAGGGAGTGGTAAATAAGAACACCATAACAGTAAATGCCATCTGTTTTATATTGTTTGGACACAATATTCACCACATAAACATTTTAAAAGACAAATATTTGTTGTAGAGTGTTTAACCACAAGGGATTATTTAAAAAAATTAACCACAAGGAACACAAAGATTTTCACGAAGAACACAAAGTTTTTACACAAGGTTCTTGAATCAGAGTTTAACCACAAAGAGTAAAAAGTCTATTAATAAATAGCCACACGGGGGGCAAAGATTTTCACGAAACACACAAAGTTTTTTATAAAAAGAAAGGACACAAAGAAAAAATGACAATATTTCTTTGTGTCCTTTGTGATAACCTTTGTGTTCCTTATGGTTAAACTTTATTTATTTTAATGTTTCATCAAGCCATTTAAAGAATTCTCTTTGCCAAACTAAGGCATTTTGTGGGGAAAGTACCCAATGGTTTTCAGATGGAAGGTATAATAATTTACTTTTAATTCCCTTTAGTTGTGCCGCTTGAAAAGCTTGCTGTCCTTGTTCTAATGGAACCCTGTAATCTTTCCCTCCTTGAATAATCATTATTGGGGTATTCCAATTTTGTACTAAGTTACTAGGACTTTGGTTAAAATATCTTTGCGCCGCAGCATTGTTTTTATCCCAATAACGACCACCACTTTCCCAATTAGTAAAGAAAATCTCGTCGGTAGTGCCATACATACTCTTGAAATCGAAAATTCCATCATGAGCAATAAAAGACTTAAACCTACCATCATGCAAACCCTCCAATTCGAAGACAGAATAACCGCCAAAACTAGCCCCAACACAACCTCTACGGCCTTTATCTACATATTTTTCCAAACTTACTGCATCAATAGCACTCAAATAATCTTTCATGACTTGTCCTCCCCAATCTTTACTAACTTCCTCATTCCATTTAGTACCAAAACCGGGCATTCCTCTTCTGCAAGGAGCCACAACAATATAACCTTGAGAAGCAATTAATTGCATATTCCAACGGTAAGAATAAAACTGGGTTAAAGCAACTTGCGGCCCTCCTTGGCAGTACAAAAGAGTAGGATATTTCTTAGCCGTATCAAAATCTGGAGGGTATATTACCCAAACCAACATTTTTTTAGCATCGGTGGTAGTAACATATTTACGTTCAATTTTGCAGGTAGACAAAGTTTTGTAAACAACATCATTTACATGGGTTAATTGCTTCATGGTACCAGAAGAAATAGTGTAAGAATACAATTCCGCAGCATGATTCATATCTGTCCGAGACAAAATAAGTGTATCTTTTTTCTGTGCAACAAGACCCGTAATGTCAAATTCGCCCTTAGTTATTTGTTTAATAACAGGAATTACTTTAGGGTCGGCTGAATAGCTTACAGAAAACAATTGAAGGGTGCCATTTAAAGGAGCCCAAAAGAATAAAATCTTGCCATCTTCAGCCCATTTAAAACCTTCCACATGAATATTATCGCGAGATTTAGTAAGATTGATAGTGTTTTTTCCATCATAAACTACTAAGTCTTGCTTATCAGATTCATAACCATCACGCCTCATTTGCAACCAAGCCAAAATTCCTTTATTGTTGTAAGCAGGGTCTACATCATAGCCTTTATTTGTTTCAGTAAGGTTTTTGGTTGTGCCTGTGGTGATGTCATATTCGTACAAATCCGTGTTTGTACTGATGGCATAATCCTTACCGAACTTCTTTTTAGTAACATACAAAACATGTTTACTATCGGGACTCCAAATAAAATCTTCACCACCACCAGAAGGCTTTTGAGGACAATCGAAAGGTTCATTTGGCATAATATCTTTGGCATCACCAAGACGACCATTTACAATTGGGGTAATAAATACGTGCCCAAACTTGCCATCTTCCCAAGTATCCCAATGACGGTAATTGAGCGATTCAAAAACATAAGCATTTGCCCTAGATAAATCGGGATATAAATCGTTGGAGTGTACTTTTTTTACTTGCACTTCCTCGCTAGTAAGTAGGTATTTTCCATCGGGAGAAATTTTTTCGTTAACTAATAAGCTATCAACTGCATCACCAAGTTCGATGGCTTCACCGCCACTAATGGGAACTTTAAAATACTTACTACTTGAGCTATTTCCTTGTATATCAGGTATTGTAACCACATATACTACAAAAGCTTTGTCTTTAGTAATACCAATTCCACCTACTCTGCCTAGTTTCCAAAGTAGTTCAGGGGTCATTTTGTTTTGGGAAGAAGCCACTATGGAAAAAAATAGGGCAAGGAAAAGTAAATTTTTTTTCATAAAACAAAATATATTAAAAATGTAAGATTAAACTGTTTTTTAAGACAAACAAAACGAGGCGCAAAGTTGCAGTAATATTTCTTCCATTGAAAAACTTTAGAAAATAATAATACCTTTCATGTAAAATTTACTATCAAGTAAACAGTTAAGATGCAAAGGAATTATTTTTAAGCAACAATTCTGTTCATATTTGAATATAGCAAAATGATAGTTAGATTGGAGTTTTAGAAAAAATAAAATACAAGAGAAAATCAGAAAAATATAACTTTATTCTTCAATATTTTCAGGAGCTAAAACAACTTCTTCTTCCTTTTTGAAGAATTCATTTTGAAAGATTAAAATTGTAATTACTCCAACCGAAATAGAAGCATCAGCAATATTGAATACAGGTTCGAAGAAATCGAATTCTTTGCCACCCCAAATTGGAACCCATTTTGGAAGTATGGTACTAATCATTGGAAAGTAGAGCATATCTACCACTTTGCCATGCAAAAAGCTGGTATATCCACCGCCCTTTGGAAAAATATGAGCTACATTTTGTAAATAAGGATCGCTATTTTCAAAAATTAATCCATAAAACATGCTGTCGAGCAAATTGCCAAGTGCGCCAGCAAAAATCATCCCCGCACAAATGATAAACCCCTGATGATATTTTTTATTGATAAAGTCATTTAGTAGGAATACACCCCAAATTACAGCTGCAAGTCGGAAAAGAGAGAGTAACATCTTGCCAAAATCACCGCCAAATTTCCAGCCCCAAGCCATTCCCTCATTTTCTATAAAATGAAGACGAAACCAAGTGCCAATAACATCATATTCCTGACCCGAAATGAAATTAAGTTTGATATAAAATTTCATAGCCTGATCTGCAAATATGATAGCTGCGATGATTAATGCCAGATGCTTTCCTTTCATGAGTAATAATTTGAAAGGGGCAAATATAAGGTTTGCGGCTTTTTACTTTTGGATACTCAAAAATCCTGCTGCTAGTTTAACAAGTTAATAAACTACATAATTCCAGATTTAGCATTCACACGCGTTGCTTTTGTTTGCAATTTATCTGAAAAAATGTGTAAAAATTAAGAACATAATACAAAATTTTGCAGATGATAGACTAGTAATTATTGTTTATTTGTAATAAACTACTACTTTAGGACGTTATTTAAAGTATTAAAAAAGGACATCATGAGTTTACCTGCTGCACAAAAAGGGCATCCAAAAGGTTTGTATGTATTGTTTGCTACCGAAATGTGGGAGCGGTTTAATTATTATGGCATGCGTGCCATTCTGATATTATTTATGACCAAGGCCTTGTTATTCGATAAGGCATTTGCCTCAAATTTATATGGTAGCTATACAGGACTTTGTTACCTTACCCCATTAATTGGCGGTTATGTTGCAGATAGATATTGGGGAAATCAGCGTTCCATCATTGCTGGTGGATTGGTAATGGCACTTGGCGAATTGGTATTGTTTTTTTGTAGTACCTTTTATCATACTTCACCAGCATTATCATCCTTATTATTCTTTTCTGGATTAGGATTGATGATTGCAGGTAATGGATTCTTTAAACCAAATATATCTTCTTTAGTAGGGCAATTATATCCCAAAGGAGACAGACGATTAGATGCTGCTTACACTATATTTTACATGGGAATAAATGTGGGCGGTGCTTTTGGGCCATTCTTATGTGGATTATTTGGTGATACAGGCAACCCCGCCGATTTTAAATGGGGCTTTCTAATAGGTTGCATCGGGATGTTACTTAGCGTTGTAGTACAGTTATTATTCCATCATAAATATGTAAAAGATTCCGAAGGTAAAATCCTAGGGTTAACGCCTGCAAACTCTCCGGCCATATCAACTAAGCCTCTAATAATTATCGGAGGAATGCTGTTGTTTTCATTTGTAACCATTGGATTAATTTATATAGATGCCAAAGTATTTAACTATCTTTTCTATTTACTAATTGGTTCAGTTACCTTTATTGCAGTTGTTATTTTTTCAGAAAAAACATTATCAAAAATAGAGAAATCAAAAGTGGCAGTTATATTTATTGTATCCTTTTTTGTAATATTCTTCTGGAGTGCTTTCGAACAGGCGGGTGCATCATTAACTTTTTTTGCAGATGAGCAAACTAATAGAAACTTAGGATTTATTGTTGTTCCGGCGAGTTGGTTTCAATCATTAAACTCAGCATTTGTGGTATCTTTTGCACCATTATTGGCCTGGCTTTGGTTGAAGTTAGGTAAGTACGAACCATCCTCTCCTACAAAAATGGCTTTAGGTTTATTTTTCTTGGCAGTAGGATATTTATGGATAGCATTTGGTGTAAAAAATGTTCAGCCAGGCATTAAAGTAAGTATGATTTGGCTAACTGGGATGTACGCGTTACATACTTTTGGAGAGTTGAGTTTATCGCCAATAGGATTATCATTAGTAAACCAATTAGCACCCGCCAAATTTGCCTCCCTTTTAATGGCAGTATGGTTTACAGCCAATGCCTTTGCATATAAGTTTGCTGGAGTTTTAAGTAGTTTATATCCCGATAATAAAACCACTAATTTTTTGGGTATCTATGAAATGAACAACCTTTATAGTTTCTTTATGTTATTCGTTTTTATGGCTTTAGTTGCTTCACTCATATTATTCTTCCTTAGTAGGAAGTTGCAAAAGATGATGCACTAAGAGAGTTTTACGTTGTAACTTATACGTTTTAAGAAATTCAAAAAACGTATAACTCATAACGTAAAACGTACAACTAAACTTATTATAAATGGATCCAGAAGTAGCAGCATTTTTAAAACGCATTTTAAACACAATCGGGTTAGTGCTCTTTTGGATGGGAATGAATTCTACTTTTGGTATTATGATGGGCTATGCCTACATAGAAAGCAAGGTGCAAATTGGTAATATTATTTTTTATATTTGGTTAGCAATAGGAACGCCAGCTACTTTTTGGTACTTAAGAAAACTATGGAAAGAACAAGGAGACTTTGATGTTTATGACAAAAAGTAAATTAATTTAGGTACAAGACTTGAGTCTGTTTTCTTCGGTGTTGGAAATGTTACAACTGCTGGATTGATGATTATGTTCAATTCAAAAAAGTTTAATGATTAGCTTCAATTAGGTTTTCATCAGTTTATTCTCAGAATATTTTATGCTAAATAATTCCCCACAACCCAACGGAGACATACTAGTTCAGATTGCTACCATGGAAATGCCTTTTGGAAAATATAAAGGCACCATAATTTATAAATTACCAATGTTCTACTTGGAATGGCACAAAAGGAATGGTTTTCCAAAGGGAAAGATGGGCGTAATGTTGGAAACTATTTATGAAATAAAACTAAATGGGCTAGAAGATTTACTGAAGCCATTATTAAAAAATAACCGAATCTGAAATATCAGAATGCTAGTTACTATTCAGTAGTATCTCTCTTGTAAAACTTGGAAAAAACGAAGGACATTAAGATTTTGATTCCTCATTTTATAATTCAAACAAAACAATAAACTACATTTCTAGTGTTCACCGTAGAAATCTTTATACTCTTAAGTGGTGAAAAAGCCCTGAGTAGTAACTATTTTCGATTAATTTTACAAAATGTCGAAGAAAGATTCATTAATAATTGGAAGGCAACCATTGGTAGAAGCGTTGCAAAGTGGAAGAGAGATAGATAAAATATTATTACAAAAGAATGCCAATGGCGAAGTAATGTCGCAGATAAGGGCATTGTCTAAAGAATATGATATTCCTGTACAAATGGTGCCTGCCGAAAAGCTAAACTATATGACGCGCGCCAATCACCAAGGCGTAATTGCACTTGCAGCAATTGTGGCATATAAAAATTTAGATGAAGTACTAAAAGAAATTGAAGAAAAAGGAGAAGTTCCTTTGCTCATCATGCTTGATGGCATAACAGATGTACGCAATATAGGTGCCATAGCCAGAAGTGCCCATTGTTGTGGAGCTCAAGCCATAATTATTCCAGATAAAGGTGTAGGAGCATTAAACGAAGAAGCCATGAAAAGCAGTGCAGGTGCCTTAGAACACATAGATGTCGTGCGTGTAAACAGTTTAATCAAGGCAGTAGATACATTACGCGAAAAAGGAATTGCAGTATTTACAAGCGAAATGAAAGCGGAAAAGAAAATATACGAATTACCATTAAATGAGCCTTGTTGTGTGATAATGGGTAATGAAGAAAGAGGTGTTCAAACTTATTTGGCCAAAGCAGCAGATGCTTTTTTCTCAATTCCGATGGTTACAAAGTTCGATTCATTCAATGTATCAGTTGCCGCCGGAATAATATTATACGAAACAATGAAAAAGAGGTTAGTTGTAAGTGGGTAGATATTAGTTATTAGTGGGTAAATTAGAAATCAAATTAATTTTACGATATAAGGCAGTTAGCTTCCTTCTCTATGGTTTTTCTTATCCCCTAATAACTAATCCCTAACAACTAACCACTAACTTTGCGCCTTGAATTTTTTAAAATAACGAAAATGGATATAAGAAATAATTGGACTTTGGGAGAAATTAAAGAAGTTTATGATACCCCATTATTAGAATTGATTTACAAAGCGGCTACATTACACAGAAAATACAATGATACTGCCGAAGTGCAAGTGTGTACATTATTAAGTATCAAAACAGGTGGTTGCAGTGAAGATTGTGCCTATTGTCCGCAAGCAGCCAGATATGATACAGGTGTAGAAGTTCAGGCTTTGATGAAAAAAGATGACGTGTTGCAATATGCCCAGAAAGCAAAAGATGCTGGTAGTACCCGTTTTTGTATGGGGGCAGCATGGAGAGAAGTAAGAGATAACCGCGATTTTGACCGTGTATTAGATATGGTAAAAGGAGTAAATGAATTGGGGATGGAAGTATGCTGTACACTGGGTATGCTTACTGAAACACAAGCAAAAAAATTGGCAGATGCGGGTTTATATGCATATAACCATAACCTAGATACTAGCAAAGAACATTATGAAGAAATTATAACTACTAGAACCTTTGAAGACAGAATAGAAACGTTGGATAATGTGCGTAAAGCAGGTGTTTCTGTTTGTTGTGGAGGTATTATTGGTTTAGGAGAAACCCACCAAGATAGGATTAAGATGTTGCACACATTGGCAACAATGGAAACGCATCCAGAAAGTGTTCCTATCAATGCATTGGTTCCTATAAAAGGAACTCCATTGGCAACCAATGAAAAAGTAGATATTTGGGATATGGTAAGAATGATTGCAACTGCAAGAGTTTTAATGCCTGCTACGATGGTTAGGTTAAGTGCTGGTCGTACAGATATGAGTATTTCAGAACAAGCACTATGCTTTATGGCTGGAGCAAATTCAATCTTTGCTGGAGACAAACTATTAACTACGCCAAACCCAAGTTTTGATGAGGATAACAGCATGTTTCAGTTACTAGGTTTGCAACCAAGAAAAGCATTTAAAGAGGAGAAAGCATACTTGAGAGAAATGGTTGAAGCATAAAGAGTAGAGAGTTTATAAATGGTGTATCAGCTAAGAACAAACACTTTTTGCAACAAACAGAATTATGAATTATTTTGAGTTATTCGATATTCCCATTAGTCTTTCTGTAGATAAGGACAGTATTAGAAGTAAGTTTTATGAATTGAGCAGAAAATATCATCCTGACTTTTATTCTCAATCATCAGAAGAAGAACAATCAGAAGTATTAGAGAAATCTGCACTACTTAATAAAGCTTTCAAGGTATTCAATGATGCAAGTGACACTATAAAGTATGTATTGGAGTTGAAAGGATTGCTAGAAGAGGATGAGAAATACCAACTTCCTAAAGACTTTTTGATGGGTGTGATGGACGTGAATGAGCAATTGATGGACGCAAAAATGGAAGGGGATGAGAGTCTGTTGCAATCAATTAAAGATGAAATAGCCAACCTTAAAATAGTAATATATGAGCCTGTTAAAAGCATTGTGGAGCATTATAAGGAAGGTATTTCTACCCAAGAAGAGTTGTTGCAAGTAAAAGAGTATTATTTTAAGAAAAAGTATTTAGATAGGATGGAGACACAGGTATAAATGCAACTGGATTGTAAAAGATGATAAATTGATTTTGAAAATAAATATTATCACTTTGTAATTTGACAGAAATACCCCTATATTTGCACCCCGATTCGAGACGCCCAGATGGCGGAATTGGTAGACGCAGCAGACTCAAAATCTGCCGTTCGCAAGGATGTGCAGGTTCGATTCCTGTTCTGGGCACTTAAAAGCTCCTGATTCATTTCAGGAGCTTTTTTATTTTACAATAATTCAATTAAGATTGTACTTCTCTCTTTCGAAAGTACTATGATATGTATTTTGTTGATAGGCTGAAATCATGTAATCACTAGATATGCGATTTGAAAATATCTAGTCTTTTAGTCTAGAAGATAAAACCTTCTGTTACGATAAATGTAATTCATATAACTCAGGCATGCACTTTAAGTGGCGTGTCATACTTTTACAAAAATTTTTTTAAATGTTAGATAAAATAGAAGAAGGAATTGAGGCGATAAGAAGGGGCGAAATGGTGATTGTGGTGGATGATGAGGATCGTGAAAATGAAGGCGATTTTATTATGGCAGCACGTTATGCAACACCAGAAGCCATTAACTTTATGAGCAAAGAAGGAAGAGGGCTGATTTGTATTGCATTAACCGAAGAAAGATGTTTAGAGTTAGACTTGACTCCAATGGTAAGTTCTAATACTTCACTACACGAAACAGCTTTTACAGTTTCTGTAGACCTTATTTCTCCAGATACATCTACAGGAATATCGGCATCAGACCGGTCTAAAACTATACTTGCATTGATTAATCCTGAAACCAAACCAACAGACTTAGGGAGACCTGGACATATTTTTCCTTTAATTGCAAAGACGGGCGGTGTTCTTCGCAGAACAGGACATACCGAAGCGACTATTGATTTGGCAAGATTGGCTGGTTATGAATCTGCTGGAGTTTTGGTTGAGGTAATGAATGAAGATGGAACAATGGCAAGGCTGCCACAATTAAAAAAGATAGCCGAAAAGTTCAGTTTAAAAATTATTTCTATTAAAGATTTGATCGAATACCGGTTGGCTATTGATAGTTTAGTTGAAGAACAAGTTAGGGTGGATATGCCAACAAAATATGGTCATTTTAAATTAGTGGCTTACAAAGACAAGAGTAGTAATGCAGAACATCTAGCAATGATAAAAGGGGAGTGGGAAAAAGATGAGCCTGTACTTACGAGAGTGCATAGTAGTTGCTTTACGGGTGATATATTAGCCAGTTTTAGATGCGACTGTGGGGAACAATTGCATAAAGCTATGCAGATGATTGAGGCCGAGGGAAAAGGTGTTATTCTTTATATGAACCAAGAGGGCAGGGGGATTGGATTACTAAATAAATTAAAGGCCTACAAACTTCAAGAAGAGGGAATGGATACAGTTGAAGCCAATCTTCATCTAGGTTTTGCTATGGATGAAAGAGATTATGGTGTTGGGGCTCAAATGTTAAAACTACTTGGTGTAACTAAACTGAAACTAATGAGTAACAACCCTAAAAAAAGAGCTGCACTAAAAGGGTATGGATTAGAAATAGTTGAGATTGTTCCAATAGAAATAAAGCCTAATCAGTATAATGAAAAGTATTTAAGAACAAAGAGAGATAAAATGGGGCATGAAATATTAGGATAAGTAGTAAAGCGAAATTATTTATTCACAATAGGGTGTGGATATACTACACCCTATTATATTTTTTTGCATCTTTACATGATTAAAAGAAAGTGCTATGGCATCAAATCTAAATGACGAGAAGATGAAGAATGAAAAGGATAAGGCTAAGGGGTATTTTATAAGACCGACGGGAAAGGGGGCACTTAAAATCTACCAATTGATTAGCATTGAGGATTTTGAAATGCTTTATGTGTTTTTTGATACCGAAGAGGAAGCAAAAGAGTATGCACATAAAAATGCACTTAACTTAGTTTCTTTCTAAATATAACTTCAAAACAAGTTTATTATAATCGATTCCAAATGTTAACAAAAGAGCAATAGATGCACGTTGTCTATTGCTCTTTTGTTTTTACTTTTTCTTAATTTGTTTGATAATGTGCATAAAAAAACGTTCAATTAGCTAATAATTGAACGTTTTAATGTAAAACTGTGATAAACTTAATTAAGCAACCGCTTTTTCTGCATTTGCTTTTTTAGCTAATTTGCTTTTTAAGTTTGCAGCTTTGTTCTTGTGTATGATACCTCTTTTTGCAAGTTTGTCTATCATAGAAACTACATTTGGTAGTTTGTCAGTAAATTCAGCAGTACCAACTGTTGTTTTCAAGTCACGAATTGCATTACGAGTAGTCTTGCCATAATAACGGTTACTATCTCTGCGTTTGGCAGCTTGCCTTGTATCCTTCTTGGTTGCCTTATGATTTGCCATATACTAAAATTTTCGGATTGCAAATGTAGGGTTATCTTTTGGATTGCAAAAATATTTATTAAAAAATATTTTCCGACCTTTTGTTTGACGAAAACGTTATTTAAAAATTTTCAAAAAGGAGGATAAATAATGTTACTGCTTTAGTTTGTTATACGATATTTGCAAAAAAAAAATTTTAAATTAAAGAAGAATAATAGGGCAAAAATGAAGGATTTCTCGTACATCACCAACTCTCACCCAAGTTTCATTGAAAGTCTTTATCAAGATTTTTTAAAAGATCCCAATAGTATTGATGCAGACCTGAAGAAATTCTTCGAAGGTTTTGACTTTGCAGTAGTTAATGGAACTGCAAATGTTGGAGCAGCTAGTAGTTCTGTTTCCTCAGAATCTATTGACTGGATGAAGGAGATAAGGGTTTATCGGTTGATTCTTGGGTATAGAAATAAAGGGCATTTATTGGCGAAGACAAACCCAATAAGAACAAGAAAGGATCGTGGTGCCAACTTAGAACTTTCTTTCTTTGGATTATCAGACAACGATTTGGATACAGTTTTTCAGTCTGGTAACATTATTGGTCTAGGTGCTACTTCATTGAGAAACATTCTTTCTCATTTACAAAAGGTTTATGCAAACCACGTTGGTGTAGAATTTAAATATATAAGTGACCAAACAAAAGTTGACTGGATCACCAATGAACTAGAGAAAAACTTCTTTACCCCAATTGGACTTGATAAGAAAAGAAGGATTCTAGAAAAACTAAATCAAGGTGTAATCTTTGAAAAGTTCCTTCACACAAAATATATAGGTCAAAAAAGGTTTTCACTAGAAGGAGGGGAAACTACTATTGCAGCTTTGGATGCAATCATTAATACAGCAGCTGACTACGATGTTAAGGAAGTAGTTGTAGGTATGGCACATCGTGGTCGATTGAATGTTCTTGCTAATATTTTAGGTAAAACCTACGAACAAATTTTCAGTGAATTTGAAGGTACTGCTGTCATGGATCAAACCATGGGTAGTGGTGATGTAAAGTATCACATGGGTTTTGGTAGTGAATTGGTTACCCCTAATAACAAGGAAATTCATCTTAAATTAATGCCTAATCCTTCACATTTGGAAGCCGTAGACCCTGTTGTTGTTGGGTTTGCTAGGGCTAAAGCAGATGTTTTATACGACAGTAACTTTGATAAGATATTGCCTGTTTTGATACATGGTGATGCATCTGTAGCTGGTCAGGGTATTGTTTACGAAGTATTACAAATGAGTAACCTGCAAGGATACTATACTGGAGGTACGATTCATTTTGTAATTAATAACCAGATTGGATTCACTACAGATTTCGAAGATGCAAGGACTGCCGATTACTGTACTTCTGTTGCAGCAATGGTTCAGGCTCCTGTATTACACGTTAATGGCGATGATGCAGAAGCGGTGGTACGTTGTGCGGAAATTGCAGCTAGATACCGTCAAGAGTTTAATAAAGATATCTTTATTGACATGGTATGCTACCGTAAGCACGGTCATAACGAAGGTGACGATCCAAAATACACGCAACCTCAATTGTATGCACTTATAGATAAGCATGCTAATCCACGTGAACAATATATAAAGTTCTTGTTGGAAAATGGAGAAGCCGATGCTCAAGACTTGGCTAAGGATATGGAAAAGAAATTCTGGGCAGATTTGCAAGAAAGACTTGATGAAGTAAAGCAATCTCCTTTACCTTACAAACAGCAAAAGCCAGAGATTGTGTGGGAAAGTATGACTAAAGCAAAACCTGCTGATTTTGATTATTCCCCTTCTACTGCTATTAGTGCTGATACTGCTAAGCTTTTGTTTGATGGTTTAATGAAATGGCCTGAAACATTTAAGCCACTTAAAAAAGTTGAAAAGCTTATTCAAGAAAAGGTTAAACTTCTTGAAGCAGAACAAAAAATAGATTGGGCTACAGGTGAGTTGATGGCCTACAGCTCTCTACTACTTGAGGGAAATATAGTTCGGATGAGTGGGCAAGATGTGCAAAGAGGTACATTTAGTCATCGTCATGCGGTACTAAGAGATGAAGAAACTAATAAAGGATACAATAGATTAAATCATTTTGTAGAAGAACAAGCTAAGTTTAGAGTTTATAATTCTTTATTGAGCGAATACGGTGTATTGGGCTTTGAATATGGCTATGGTCTTGCAAATCCTAATGCATTAATTGTTTGGGAAGCGCAGTTTGGTGATTTCTGTAACGGAGCGCAAACTATGATTGATCAGTTTATTTCTGGTGGCGAACAAAAATGGCAACGCCAAAATGGGTTGGTAATGTTGTTACCACATGGATATGAAGGTCAGGGACCCGAGCATAGTAGTGCAAGACTTGAAAGGTTCTTGCAGATGTGTGCTGAACTAAACATGATCGTAACAAATGTTACTTCGGCTGCCAATCTTTTCCATTTATTGAGAAGACAATTAGCCTGGAACTTCAGAAAACCATTAATCAACTTCTCTCCTAAAGCTAATCTTCGTAACCCTGTTACATTTAGTCATATCAGCGAACTCTCAAAAGGAGGCTTCCAAGAGGTGATAGATGACGCTACTATATCTGATGCAGGTTCTGTTAAAAAGGTATTATTCTGTAGTGGAAAGATATCTTTTGAGTTGATTGAAAAACAACAGAAAGAAGCACGTGAGGATTTAGCAATAGTTCGTTTGGAACAATTGTATCCTTTGCCAACCAAACAATTGGAAGAATTAAGCAAAAAATATAGCAAAGCAATGTGGTTCTGGGTACAAGAAGAACCATTAAACATGGGTGCGGCATCATTCCTTCAGATGAATTTAAAGAGCATTAATTTTGGCGTAATCAGCAGAAACCCTAGTGCTTCTACAGCAACAGGTTATGCTAAGGTTCATGCAAAAGAACAGGCTGAGATTATTGATATGGCTTTCAGTATTTAATCACAAACAAAATATTAATACGTACACAGGAAATAATTATTTATGATAGATATTAAAGTGCCTACAGTAGGCGAATCGATAACAGAGGTAACACTTCTAAAATGGACTAAAAAAGAAGGTGCTTATGTGGAACGCGATGAGATCATTGCTGAACTAGAAAGCGAAAAAGCAACTTTTGAAGTAAATGCTGAAAAAGCTGGTATCCTTACTAGGCTTGCTAATGAGGGAGATACAATCTTGATTGGATCCATCTTGGCACAGATTGATGAAACGGCTACTGCACCTGTAGCTGCTATTGTTGAAGCACCAAAGCCTGCAGCATCTACACCTGTTTCGGCACCTGCTCCTGCACCTCCTGCCTCTGTTGAAGTAAAAGCTTCTCCAGTAGCTTCTGCCATAATTGCTGATAAAAAAGTAGATACTGCTGCAATTACACCAAGTGGTGTGGGTGGTAAAATAATGAAAGGAGATGTTCTAGAAGCTTTAGCTAATCCTGGTAAGAAAGCATTTGCTGGGAATGAACTGTTTACTAGAAATGTTCGTGTAGAAAAGATGAGCAACCTACGTAAAACAATTAGTAGACGATTGGTTGAAGCTAAAAATACCACAGCTATGCTTACCACTTTTAATGAAGCGGATATGGGCAAGATAATGGAGGTAAGAAAACAATTTAAAGATAAATTCAAGGAAACTCATAATGTTAACCTTGGGTTCATGAGCTTTTTTGCTAAGGCATGTGCAATAGCATTGGGTGAGTGGCCTGCTGTAAATGCATATATTGATGGTGACAGTTTGAGATACCATGATTATGCTGATATTAGTATTGCCGTTAGTACTCCAAGAGGATTAACTGTACCAGTTATCCGTAATGTGGAGAGCTTGAGTATGGCTGAGATTGAGAAAACAGTTGTTGTATTGGCTACTAAAGCTAGAGATAGTAAGCTTACAGCCGAAGATTTACAAGGTGGTACATTTACCATTACTAATGGCGGTGTTTTTGGTAGTTTGATGAGTACGCCAATTATAAACATTCCTCAGAGTGCCATATTGGGTATGCACAAAATACAAGATAGGGCAATGGTGATAGATGGTAAAATAGAAATTCGCCCAATGATGTATTTGGCGCTTAGCTATGATCACCGTGTTATTGATGGTCGTGAAAGTGTTAGCTTCTTGGTAAGGGTTAAGGAACTTCTAGAAAATCCACAGTTATTGTTGATAGGTAAAGATCCAGTAAAAACTTTACTTGAACTATAGATTGAGTATTTAAGATAAATTACAAGCCTCCAACACAATTTGTGAAGGAGGCTTTTTACTTTTTGTAATGAACTAAGTCTTTTCATTCGCCATAAATTTTTCATTCAGTTAATAAATCTCATCATGAAGTCATTCTTTACTTGTTTAAGCATCATTTTATTGATAGGCTTCTCAACATTTAGTGAAGCGAAACCTATTAAAATACTTGTCTTCTCCAAGACAAATGGTTTCAGGCATAAAACAATTCCAACGGCCATTACTGCCTTAACAAGTATAGCTAAGGACAATAATTGGCAACTTACTTTTACAGAAGACTCATTACTATTCAGTAATTACAAGAAGCTAAAGCAGTACAAAGCCGTACTTTTTCTATATACAACTGGCAAAATATTGGGCAATGAAGAAGAGAGTGCCGTTAAGGAATACATTGAAAAAGGCGGTGCATTGGTCACCATTCATACTGGTACAGACTGTGAGCAAAACTGGGATTGGTATATGAATGCAATTGGTGCTAAATTTAAAAACCATCCAAAGCAGCAGCAGGCTAAGTTTATAGTTATAGATAGCACACATCTTTCCACCAATAAAATACAGAAAGAGTGGATGCACTTCGATGAAATATACAACTATACAGCACCTGTACTTTCCGATGTGCATGTATTAATTACGGTAGATGAATCCACGTATACTGGTGGGACAATGGGAACATTGCACCCTATTGCTTGGTATAAAAACATTAGCAAGGGGCATGTTTTTCAGACTGCCTTAGGGCATTCCGATGCTTGCTATACCGACAAAGACTTTATTAATCACCTTGTAGGAGGTATTAAGTGGGCATTAAAATAGTGGTTAGATTATAATTAACAATTTATAATTGTTAATTATTAGTGTTTTACTTTTTTTACTCCGTATTTTCCTTTACTCATTTCATCTGCAATCATCACAGCTTTATAAGCATTTACTATGCCACCACTACGGCATAAATCAGACATCTTTACAGGTGTTTCTGAGCCTGGGATGGTGCAGTTTGTATTTATAACTGTTACGGATTGTTCAATTGCTTGTTTGGTTTGTAGTGCTGTTAAATTTGGATAGTATGATCTTATTAGTGCTGCAATGCCTACCACTACAGGGGTAGCCATACTTGTACCATCTAGAAAACCATATTTATTGCCTCCTGGCAAAGAGCTATAAATCATAGAACCTGGAGCAAAAACATCAACAGAAGCCTTGCCATAGTTACTAAATGGGGCTACATAATCACTAATCATAATGGTATCTCCACTTGCACCAACAGTTATCACATTGGTAGCACGGCCACCCAATAAAAAGGATGTACTAGGAAAGTTGTCGCTGCTATCTATATTTTTGCCGTCATTGCCTGCTGCATGTACTAATAAAACATCTTTGGAGGCTGCATACTGAAATGCACTATCAACCCAATATTTTTGAGGAGAGAAGCTCTTTCCAAAGCTCATGTTTATCACTTTAGCACCATTATCTACCGCATATCTTATGGCAAGCGCAATGTCCTTATCATATTCATCACCATCCGGTACTGCTCTTATCACCATAATTTTGGCATTGTCTGCAATGCCATCTACCCCAACGCCATTGTTTCTATTAGCTGCAATTATTCCACTCACATGCGTTCCGTGCATACTTCCCTGCCCCATTAAGTCATTATTGCCATAATATTTGTCATTAAAATTGGCATAGTCATCTTTAATGATGGTTTTATGTACATCGATTGGGGGAGTGTCTTTAGCGTCCAATTCTCCTTTTAGTCTTTCAAGTTCTTCATTTAGGTCATGAATGATGGTACTCTTTTTAGCATCAGGGCCAAACGGTAAAGCCTTCATCAGTTTTATGAAACCCATCTTCGCTTTCTTTCCCTCACTACTTTTAAGTTCTAGTTTTTCCAATTCTGATTGGCTATAATCTTCTGTTTTTGTTTCTTCTCTTATGATAGAATCCCAAATGGTCAGTTTCTTTGCCACGCCTCCAAGTGCATTTGCTTGATTACTCGTTTCTGCACTTGGTTCTATTTCGTTAGCTGCTTTATACCATGCCTTATATTGAAATAATTGTATTTTAGAAAGCTTATTGGTATCAATGTTTTTATTGAGGTATAAATCTTTAAACCCATGATACACCCTCGTTTTTTCGGCAGAAGCCTTCTCTACTTCTGTACCATCTTTTGCTCCCAAAAAGTTCCATCCATGCACATCGTCCACGTATCCATTACCATCATCATCAATGCCGTTACCCTGAATTTCCTTAGGGTTAGTCCACAATACACCTTTTAGGTCTTCGTGCAAAGTATCTATTCCAGAGTCTATTACGCCCACTACTACAGTTGTGCTCTTTTTTCCTTTCAAGAAATTGTAAGCTTTAGTTAGGCTTATTCCCGCATAGCCATCTAGTTTTAAGTCTCTCTGATGCCATCCTTTTACACTATCCCTTTCGGCAGAGGGCTGCGCAAAGACAGCCAATGCAATCAATAAAAAGAGATTCAATCCTACTAACTTCTTAAGAAAATAATTCATAATTACAAAAATGCAGAAAAGTAACACCTGATATGTTTTAATAACTTTTTTTACAAAAACTTTTTGATGAGTGGTACTATCGTTTAGTAAAAAAGAGATGATTGTTTGTACAGAAATTAGCAATGGTTTACAAATCAGGTAATCCTAAATTTTGATGTTATTTTAATTTGGCTAAAAAATGATTTGTTTCTTTTTCTATGCCAAAGTTATTGTAGAAATAATAGTTTATTATTTAAGTAGTATTTTTTGAAGCTCGAATTTACCAAAACTATTCAAACCAATAGGTATTGCAAGATGGTAATTGGTTGTTAGAGTCATTGTTTAGTTTGGTGAATCTCTTTGAAAATATTGTTTGTTCGATAACCTATGGGCAAAAAAATACATCCTTAAATAAGGATGTACGGATTTACGGGATTCAACAGGTAACAGATTAACTATAAATACAAATTTAATTATGCAATGTAGTACTATCGCTACTTTAATGCTTGTGGTGATAAGTAATTTTGCAATTATTGTGTTATTAACAATCTGGGTTATGGCTAGTGCTATATTAAATGATTGAAAAAAACAGGATAAGATTCGGCTTATATAATAGTAGTTGCAACTACATCAATAGCTTTAGGTCAATAATGCTCATTTGCATGCATTCTATCGTTGTAGTGACAGTAAATTAATTGATTTGCAGCTACTCCATCAATAGACTTGAAGCAAATTAGATGATTTGCTGTTACCCCAGCAATCGAGTTGAAGCAAGTTTGGTTATTATCTTCAACTCCATCAATCGAACTTGAGCAAATTAGGTGATTTACTGTCACTCCAACGATAGACTGCCAGCAAACACGCTTTTTTATCCAAACCCCTTCGATGTAGTTGTAGCAAACACGTTTATTTGTTCTTATTAATTTTTCTGTCTTCTGTAAAATAATCCTATTTTGTTAGGGTATTTTATTAATTGATAAAGAAAAAGAATGATTGTGTTTAATGATTGTAACTCAGTAAAGATGATTCTTTTGATATTTTGAAATCACCATTTTCTCATTGCTTTATAACTGAGTCTGTAACCCAAGTATCAATTACAATCGTTGCTTTAGTTGTGCTATCATACCTGGTTTCCAACTATTGTATGTGTTGTTTAGTATCTGTTTCCGGGCTTCGGTCACTAACCACAAGTAGAAAGACAGGTTATGTATACTTGCTATTTGCAAAGCCAGTATCTCGTTCGAAACAAATAGATGCCTCAAGTAAGCCTTGCTATAATAGTTGCTGGTAGGGCAGGGGATACCATCGTCTATACAGCTAAAATCGGTAGCCCATTTCTTATTGCGGATGTTTATTACCCCATTCGATGTAAACAACATTCCATTTCTGCCATTGCGTGTAGGCATCACACAATCAAACATGTCAACACCCAATGATATGTTTTCCAAAATGTTCCATGGAGTACCTACACCCATTAAGTATCGTGGTTTATCGGTAGGCAATATATCACAGCAATGCTCGGTAAAATCGTACATCATTTCCTCTGGTTCACCTACACTCAGTCCACCAATTGCATTTCCCGTTGCATTCTTACTAGCAATATATTCGGACGAAGCGGTGCGCAAATCTTTGTAGGTGCCACCCTGTACAATTGGAAATAGGTTCTGGGTATAACCATATTTGTCGGGCGTTTCCTCTAATTGTTTAAAACACCTGTCAAGCCATCTGTGGGTAAGCTCCATACTCTTTTTTGCATAGGCATATTCACTAGGATAAGGCGGGCATTCATCAAAAGCCATTATTATGTCACCACCAATGCTTCGTTGTATGTCCATCACTCTTTCGGGCGTAAACAAATGTCGGCTACCATCTATATGGCTTTGAAACATTACGCCTTCTTCCTTAATCTTCCTATTGGCAGCCAAAGAAAATACCTGATACCCGCCACTATCGGTTAATATTGGTCTATCCCAGCCCATAAATTTATGCAATCCACCAGCTGCTTCCAGTACTTCCGTGCCAGGGCGTAGGTATAAATGGTAAGTATTGCCCAATATTATCTGGGCTTGTATTTCTTCTTTTAGTTGCAGTTGAGTTACGGCTTTTACACTTCCCACTGTACCTACAGGCATAAAAATGGGTGTGTTGATTGTGCCATGATCGGTGGTGATAGTTCCTGCCCTTGCCTTACTATCGGTATCTGTATTGATTAAATTAAATTGTAATGCAGCCATTGGGCAAAAATAGGGGCAAAGGACGGATGAAGGTTTGTTTGTATTCCACGCTCTATGATTAGTAAATTGATTGCCTAGGAAATGGAAAGATATAGCAGAGGGAAACTATCATTCCAATACTCTCTTCCTATATAATCATTTTGTTAAATAACGAAAATGGTTTGCCATTTAATGTTCAACCAATATCTTTGCCTATGGCAATAATAAAATCTTCCCAAGAGGAACAAACTCCTACCTCAAGACTATTCGGTGTCGGTCTAACTTTTGACGACGTTCTCCTAATGCCCGCTTACAGCGAAATACTTCCTAGAGACGTTAATATACAATCGCATCTTACTAAAGAAATAATACTGAATGTACCCATACTGTCCGCAGCAATGGATACCGTAACCGAGGCTAATCTTGCAATTGCTTTGGCAAGAGAAGGTGGACTCGGTATTCTGCATAAGAATATGACGATTGAAAAGCAAGCTGAACAAGTGCGCAAGGTAAAACGTAGTGAGAGCGGGATGATTATAGACCCCATAACACTTACAGCTGATGCTACCGTTGCAGATGCGCTAAGGATGATGCGGGAAAATAAGATTGGCGGTATCCCCATTGTAGACGCTAATAATTTGCTTGTCGGGATATTGACTAATAGAGATTTACGATTTGAAATTGCTAATAAAACCAAGAAGATTAGCGAGGTAATGACCTCTACTAATCTGATCACAGCACCCGATGGTACCGACTTGAAGAAGGCAGAAAAGATTTTACAACAATATAAGATTGAAAAGCTGCCGGTAGTAAGTAATGAAGGCCACTTGATAGGATTAATAACTTACAGGGATATTTTACAGTTGAACAATAACCCAAATGCGGTAAAGGATGGCTTTGGAAGATTGCTAGTAGGAGCGGCTTTGGGTATAACTAAGGATATGCTAGATAGGGCAGCTGCACTACAACATGTTGGGGTAGATGTGGTGACACTTGATAGTGCACACGGACACAGTAAAGGTGTTATAGATGCCTTGAAAGAACTGCGTAAAAACTTTAAAGACCTTCAAATAATAGCAGGTAATGTTGGTACAGCCGAGGGTGCAAAAGCATTGGCAGAAGCCGGTGCCGATGCCGTAAAGGTGGGTATTGGGCCAGGTTCTATCTGTACTACTCGTATAGTAGCGGGTGCAGGTGTACCTCAGTTGACGGCTGTAATGGAAGCTTCAAATGCGCTGAAGTCTTCGGGGATACCGGTTATTGCCGATGGAGGAATAAGGTATACAGGAGATATGGTAAAGGCATTGGCAGCGGGTGCTAATGCGGTGATGATGGGTAGTGTATTTGCCGGAGTAGAAGAAAGCCCGGGAGAAACAATCATTTTTGAAGCTAGAAAGTATAAGGAATATAGGGGAATGGGTAGCCTTGGGGCAATGAGCCAAGGTAGTGGCGACAGGTACTTTCAGGATGTGGAAGAAGGTATTAAGAAATTAGTACCAGAAGGAATAGAAGGAAGGGTAGCGTATAAAGGAAGCCTGAGCGAAATACTCTATCAATATGCGGGTGGATTGAGGGCCGGTATGGGATATTGTGGTGCAAAGACCATTAATGATTTACAGAAAGCAACTTTTGTACAGATAACCAATGCTGGTATGAAAGAAAGCCATGCACATGATGTAGACGTAACGAAAGAGGCACCAAATTATAGTAGAAAGTAAAAACGCAAGTCGGGAGTCAAAAGTCGAGAGTCGTAAGTGTACTCACAACTTTCGATTCTCGACTTTTGACTTACGACTTGCGACTTTTATGCAGACAACACCCCAAAGTGCAAGTCACCAAAGTTTTGTAGGGAAGACAGTTTTAAGTCAGCGGCTGCCCAACGCTCTTCTTTCAATAAGGCGTGATGTGGGATTACTACACACTTCATGCGTGCAGCCTTTACGGCAATCATTCCATTAAAAGAATCTTCAAAACAGATGCAAGAAGTAGGTTCAGATCCAAGCTTTTCTGCACAGTCAAGGTAAACCTGAGGGTGTGGCTTTCCATAAGGCAACTCTTGTGCAGAAGCAGTTGCATTGATGATAGACCCGATGCCCAACATCTCTATCACTAGGTCTATCAATTCTTGAGGAGAAGAAGTAGCAATGCCAATTTTAAATCCTTTATCATGAAAGAAGTTGAA
>CANCVE010000015.1 GCA_947381435.1 Chitinophagaceae bacterium | reverse complement strand
TCAAGAACATAACCTGTCATTGCAACAAAACGAATTGGGTTTCTTGACCAATTTTCGTACTTACCTAATTCCATGCTAATTTAAACGATTCATTAGCCAAATTATTTCGCATGTGAGTATAATATTTCTAATTGATATAAACTCTAATACAAAGAGGCATTAAATATTGAGTTATCTGTATTACCACTTGGACAATAAATCACTAATAACTGCTGTGCCAATCCCGCCTTTACCTTACATTTGGCGTCCTAGAAAATATTTTCTATAGGTAAGCAAAGGCAGTTGCCAATGCTTCTTTCACATTTTGAACGATGGAATTAAGTAAGAATTTTGAACCTTCACAAGTAGATAGTAAATGGTATGCCCTCTGGATGGACAAGAGGTATTTTAGTAGTAAACCCGATGGCAGAGAAGCGTATACTGTTGTAATACCTCCACCAAACGTTACGGGTGTGCTACACATGGGGCATTGCCTAAACAATACGATTCAAGACATATTGGTTCGTCGTGCTAGGATGCAGGGCAAGAATGCTTGTTGGGTGCCGGGTACCGACCACGCTTCTATTGCAACAGAAGCAAAAGTGGTAGGGATGCTTAGAGAAAGAGGCATCGCTAAATCTTCCTTAACTAGAGATGAGTTTTTGGGTTATGCTTGGGAATGGAAAGAGAAATATGGGGGTATCATTCTACAACAATTAAAGAAGCTGGGCTGTAGTCTGGATTGGGATAGAACATCCTTTACCATGGATGCCGATTATTACAAATCAGTCATTGATACTTTCAATAAACTATACGAGGATGGCATCATTTACCGTGGCTTAAGAATGGTAAACTGGGATCCTGTAGGGAAGACTGCATTGAGTGATGAAGAAGTGATATTTAAAGATATTGACAGCAAACTATTCTATGTAAAATATCCTTTAGTAGAAGATAGTAGCAAGTATATGATGGTGGCTACTACAAGACCAGAAACAATTCTGGGTGATGTGGCTATATGCGTTAATCCTACTGACGAGCGTTATGCTGCTTGGATTGGCAAAGAAGTGATAGTGCCAATGATTAATAGAAAAATACCCATTATTGCAGATGAATATGTAGATGCTGAATTTGGTACGGGCGCACTGAAGATTACGCCTGCACACGACAAAAACGATAATGAAATAGGACGTAAACATAACCTTAAAACTATTGATACGCTTGATGCAGAAGGGAAGTTTACTGCTGAAGCATTAATGGATGAGAATCCATCAGAATTGATCCTTTCTTACAATGGTGTAGATAGGTTTGCTTTAAGAAAGAAGATTGTAGAAGATATTGCTGCTCTAGGACAGATTGAAAAGATAGAAGATTACAAAGGGCAAGTAGGCACAAGCGAGAGAACGGGTGCGGTAATAGAATCTAGATTGAGCTTGCAATGGTTTATGGATATGAAAGGATTTATGAAAAAGAATCCTGAAGCATTATCTGCCGTTATGAGCGATGAGATTAAGTTTCATCCTGCTAAAGCGAAGAATACCTACAGCCATTGGATGGAGAACATCAAAGACTGGTGCATTAGTCGCCAACTTTGGTGGGGACAAAGAATTCCTGCATGGTATGATGCAACTGGAAATGTATATGTTGGTAAAACTGCAGAAGAGGCTTTAGCTAAAGCACAGGCACAAAACCCTAGTATTACCATCAATGATTTATCTCAGGATGAAGATGTGTTGGACACTTGGTTTTCGTCTTGGTTGTGGCCGATTGAAGTATTTAAGGGTATCAGCAATCCAGATAATGAGGAGATTAACTATTATTATCCAACTTCTACGATTGTTACAGGACAAGATATTATCTTTTTCTGGGTGGCCAGGATGATTATGGCTGGCTATGAGTTTAAGCAGCATTTGCCATTTAAAGATGTTTATTTCACTGGGATGGTGAGGGATAAGCAAGGCAGAAAGATGAGTAAGCAATTGGGCAATTCACCTGACTTATTGGGATTGATTGAACAATATGGTGCTGATGCAGTTCGTTTTGGGATTATGATTTCTTCCCCGGCGGGTAATGACTTATTATTCGATGAAAGCAGCTTAGAACAAGGTCGCAATTTCAATAACAAACTTTGGAATGCACTGAAGTTGGTGAAGATGTGGGAGAACCGTCAATCGTTAACCGTTAACCGCCAAACAGATATTGCCGATAGCGGTCAACGGTCAACGGTCAACGGTCAACCTTTCCCTGTTCTATGGTTTGCGGCACGCCTTAGTCAAGTTAAATTGGAAGTTGATGTTTTGATGTCTCAGTTTAAATTGAGTGAAGCGTTAAAAACAATCTACTCATTGGTATGGGACGATTTCTGTAGCTGGTACTTAGAGTGGGTAAAGCCCGGCTTTGAGCAACCCATCAGCAAGGAGGTTTATGATAAGACAGTAGGTTTCTTTGAGGAATTGATGCAAATTATTCATCCGTTCATGCCTTTTGTTTCCGAAGAGATTTATCATTTATTGAGGGAGCAAACAGATGATTTGTGTGTAAAAGAATATAGTGCTATTGGAACACCTGATGCTGCCATATTGCAACAAGGAGAATTATTAAAGCAAGTAATTACTGCCTTGAGAGATGCAAGAAACAAGAATCAGATAAAGCCTAAAGAAACTATCAGACTTCATATTCAAACAGCAGATTCTGCAAATTACAAGGCAATAGAATCCATATTGGCGAAGCAAATAAATGCAGCCGAAATAAACTATGCCGATAATACTGTTGCAAATACAATAGTTGTGGCTGTGGAACGTGATAAGTTTTATATAGAAAGCGAAAAGCAACTAGATACTACCGCATTAAAGCAAGAGCTATTGAAGGACTTGGCACATCAGCAAGGGTTTTTACAATCGGTATTAAAGAAACTAAGTAACGAACGTTTTGTACAGAATGCAAGACCAGATGTTATTGAATTAGAACGCAAAAAACAAGCAGATGCAGAAGCACGTATCAAAACAATTGAAGAGAGTTTGGCAAACATATAACCCCTCCTCTCCTAAAGGGGGACTAGTTGGGTTAATGTTAGTGATTATATTATTATTCGCGAGCAGTTTGCAAGCGCAGAATTGGGATATTAATACCTTAGATAATATTAATCCAAGCAATCTTTCTTCCAAATATTGGCAGCAAACTACCGCATCGGTATACCCTATTTCTGTTGGGATACCTGCGGGGATATTGATTGCAGGTTACATCAATCACAACAAGGGGCAACAGCAAAAAGGGTGGAAAATAGTAGGTGCATTGGCGGCAAATACGCTCCTTTCTCAAGGATTAAAATATAGCATTAACAGAGAACGCCCTTATGAAAAATATCCCCAATTAATAAATCCTTACGATACTAAAGAACAGGGCAAATCGTTCCCATCGGGGCATACATCCACAGCATTTTCATTAGCAGCATCAATTGCCATCGAATACCCTAAATGGTATGTAGTGGTGCCAGCTTATGCTTATGCTGCATCGGTTGGCTATTCTCGATTATATCTTGGAGAACATTATCCATCAGATGTTTTGGCGGGTGCAGCATTGGGTGTAGGAAGTGCTTATCTTAGCAACTGGTTATCGAAAAAAGTTCTTAAAATAAAATAATAATCTTCCACATGAACTCCCCTAAATCCAACGTTGAAATACGCACCGCAATATTTGAAGATATAACCACTATTCAAGAGATTGCTCAACAAACTTGGCCTTCTACTTATGGTCGTATTATTACCAAGGCTCAGATTGAATACATGCTCGAACTGATGTATAGCAATGAAACTTTGGAGAAACAATGGTTTCATGGGCACTCATTTCTGATGGCAGAAGTAGCTGAGAAACCTATAGGCTATGCATCATACAGAGTAATAGATAGCAAGGTTTACAAGCTAGATAAATTGTATGTTTTGCCAGAAGCACAGAAACTAAATGCTGGCAAAAAACTATTGCAAGAAGTAATTGCAAGGATAGTAGCTGTGGGCGGCAAGGAACTACAACTTCAAGTAAATAGAAAAAACAAAGCCGTAACCTTTTACGAAAAGATGGGCTTCGAGATTCTCCGTCAAGAGGACTTTCACTTTGGTGATGGCTATTATATGAACGATTATATTATGTCGTTAAAGCTTCAATAGAAAGTTTTAGAAATTAGATATGAGATATGAGTTATGAGATATGAGATATGAGTTATGAGATTTACTGATACTGAATCATATTCAATTACTATAAGAACCCCACTCTGTGGGGGTATCTTACAAATTTATGGAGTCATCTTTGCAACCCTTAATTCAAGTTGTATTTATTAAAGATGGTCTACCAATCAATATCATACCCCTAAAAGTTGTTCAAAATAAATATCTAACAAGCTTTGCATTTAAACTAAAATTACGCAATAGAACTCTACCATAAGTCTCAACTACTTCAAACAAAATGCCATCGGCTTTTAACCGATGGCATTTTGTTTATACTTCATTTAGCTTTATTATTACTTCTTAACTGCTTTAATAGTCAATTCTACACGTCTGTTTAATGCATCTACTTCAGATTTACCATTTGCCTGAGGAGCATTTACAGGTATTGATTTACCAAAAGATTTCAATGTCAGACGTTGTGTATCAATTCCTTTACTAACAATATATTGTTTACAAGCTTCTGCCCTCTTTTGACCAAGTTTCATATTATAAGCATCGGATCCTTTAGAGTCGGTATGTCCATTAATTTCTAATATCATGGAAATAGTAGGATACTTATTTAATAGAGAAACAACTTGATCAAGTATTGGGAAGTATTGTTCTTTAACATCTGCCTTATCAAAGTCAAAATAAACAATTAATGTTTTCTCACTAGCATTAACTGAATCCACTACTTTAACTGTATCGGGCTTTACCTGTTCTAAACAAATAGAAATTTTGTAAACGGTATCCCGAGGAAGTCCGCCGATGGGTGCAAAAGAAGTACTCTTAAATAAGTAACCATCTTTTGAGACATTAAACCCTGTAACTGAATCTGCATTTGTAATGGTGAATGTTCCGTTTTTGTTGGTTACTGCCTTATAGTTTGAAGGAATACTATTTACTAAAACACTAGCAGCATCAATTGGCGATTTGTCTTCACAATTAATTACGGTAGCAGCAATACTTTGCTTGTGCTTAACAGGGTAAGTCTTATTTACAGCAAATAATTCTAAGCAGCAATCAGAAGCCCTATCAGAACTTACAAATGATTTCTTTAACAAACTATCTGTAGATGCACTAAAGAAATAGATATCATCTTTAGGTGAGTTGGTAGGATATCCCAAATTTACTGGAGTCTGTAGATGAAGAACATCACCCTTCGCTGCAAATAAATCATAACCTCCCATCCCCTGATAGCCCTTACTTGCAAAAACTAAGGTACCACTGGAAGCATGATAAAAAGGAGCTTGCTCGTCTTCTTTAGTATTGATGCTCTTTAAATTAACTGGTTCGCCCAATTTACCATCGGCATCAATTGCAGAACACCAGATATCAAATTTACCAACTCCTCCTTCCCTATCAGAAGCAAATAAGAAGTATTTATTATCAGGAGTTACAGAGGGTTGAATAGAATTGAAACCTGGTTTATTGATTGTTGCATCAAGTTTAACAGGCTCTGACCAATTTCCGTTTGCCAATCTTTTGCTTACATAAATAGTTGATAAAGCCTTGGCGTTTTCGCCAGAACTTCTAGCAAAATATATTTTACTTTTATCAGGCGTTAAAGCGGCCGTTCCTTCATTTTCAGATTTACTAGCAGGAAACTTAAGAATAGTTGAATTACCATTTACAGAATTACTATTGGCAATAGTATTATAAAACAAATGATTAACATGGGTATTTGCACTACTAAGCTTATCTACAGAATCAACTATACGAGCTGAAGTAAACAACAACGTATCATTGAAAACTATTGGTGCATAAGCTCCTTCTGTTTGACCAACATTGCCCTTCAGTTTATTAAATGTAAGAGAAGCATCTGTTTTACCAATTTGTTGTTTGATGAATGCCAAATTTGCCAACTCCTTATTGCCCAAAGCAACATTTGTTTTGTCTTTAGCATTTTCATTGATAAATAGTTTCAGTTCCTTTTCAGCCTCATCAAATTTGTTATTACTACGAAGACATACGGCGTACCAATATCTAGCCAAGGGATAATTAACATCTGCTCCAGCAGCTACTAATCTTGCATAACATGGTTCTGCACGTTGATAATGATATAGCTGACGGTAGCTTTCACCTAACTGCCACGCAATTGGCTTGGTAACTAAGACGCTAGTAGAAATAGCGTTAATGATCGCAGTAGCACTTTCATCAGCAGTAGCACTGTTTTTGCGTTTTAGCGTGTATGGCGAAAATGAAGTAGCCGTTTTTCTAACACCTAAGTAAGCTTCATAATTGAGTGTTGCATTGTAAAAATCTCCTTCTTTAAAGAATCCGTCCGCATTCCTTAAATCAGATTTCTTCTGTGCCATTCCACTAAACTGTGTTAGAATAGCTAAACCGAGTATGACAATTTTGTTCATGAGAAATGTTTTTGTAGTAATGTTATCTGTCCTATTAAAATATTAGTACCTAGGGCATTTAAAATGTCCTTTTTGTTTCTTAGAGTCCGTGTACATCAAAGACAAATCAAAACTGCTAGTGCTACCAGCAAGCTTACCCAATTGTGAAGAGTTAACATCATAACTAGCTCCAAAGGTAAAGTCGCCAAGTTTCAATCCAATATAAGGACTTACGGCATCCTTAAACCTATAGTTAACACCACAAGAGATGTCTGTTGTTGGATTTAGTGCCATCTGAACATATCCACCAAGCATTACTTCACTTGCGTTGCCTTGATTCATAACCAATGCATTTGGAACTAATTGGGTTCTTTCATTGATATAAATATTAGCACCTGCATGGGTGGTATAGCGAACAGGAAGCTTTGCACCTATGTTTGAAGAAAGAAATGGATCGCTAGGTTGCGTTAAATGCCCGGCAGAAAAGCCTGCAAATAAGTTTACTTTTTTGTTGGGGTCAGCATCATAAAAGAATACACCCGCACCTAAATCAAATGCAGAAGCTGAAGGCTTAATAGTAGATAAATCTACTGAACCAGAGTTTTGGTATTGATCATTTACTTGGGCATCTGCTAGGTTGATACTTCTTCCTAAAATACCACCTTGCATACCAAAACTTATCACCTTATACCCTTCTCTGCCTAAGTGAATACCAGAATATGAAACTGATAAATTACCTGTAGAATACTTATATCCTACATCGCCAGAAGTCTGTTGTAAAAGATTCAAACCAAAGTTTATATTTTTGTTGGTAGTAACATCAGCCGATATCGCAGTCGTGTTAAATGGAGTCACAATACTCCCCCATTGTTGTCTTTGGATAACCGATACCCGATAGTTACCATCTACTGCCCCAGTTAGTGCAGGGTTAAGCCACAAAGGATACATGTAGTATTGAGAAAAGTGGGGATCTACTTGTGCTACAACTGCTGATGTAAGCAAAGAGAATACTGCCACAAAAAGATACTTTTTTGCCTTGCTAATCATAAATTCTTATCTTATTAATGTGATTGAACCTTTTTTAGTGATCGTATTACCGTTTTGGGTTTTCAGTTTTGCCACATAAATGTAGGTGCCTGATGGCTGTGGTTTTCCATTGTAAGAACCATCCCAACCATTTTGTGCTTCATTAATGGCTCCAGATTTTGATTCGTACACCAAGTTACCCCAAGAACTGAACACCCACAATTGAACCGAAGGATATAAAGATGCACTACCACGTATGTAGAATATATTGTTTGTTGATGCCGTTGGCGTAAACAAATTTGGTACATAAATACTACTAGGGTTAATTACAATTGGGTAATTAGCTGTGTCAGACTTACAAGAGTTAGTTAGTATATACCTAATTGTATCAACGCCAGATTGCAATGCCTTTACAGAGGCAGTATTTCCTAAACTTGTTATAGAAACTAGTGCTGGGCTGATTGCACTTTCCCAAATTCCATTATCAACACTATCCATTACAGAAACCACCTCACCCGTAACTAAGGTATCGGTTGATTTGCTGAACACAATTTTAGATACAACTGGGATAGTATCAATTTTTAATAGATGAGTGGCGGTGTCCTTACATCCTGCAGCAGATGTTACTATTAAATCAACAGGATAACCTGCAGATGTGGCTGGTAATGATTTGTAGGTATAAGTAGGGTCTTTTAAAGTGCTTGTACCGCCGTCACCAAATGACCAACTATAAGTAAGCTTACCAGAGACAGCCGTATCACTTTTATTAATAAATGCAGCAAGACCTGAAGCATAACAGGCACTTTCCGGATAATCGAATTCAGCAACTGGAATTGGCCCAATAATTACATTAACTGTTTTTACAGTATCGGTAAAACAGCCAATACTATTGATAGTACGAAGCTTAACATCATATTTAGCTGTTGCTGGGAAAGTGAATGTAGGATTCTTGATATAACTACTATCGTTTTTAGGCGTATTGAAAGCCCATTGCCATTTTGATAATGTATCTCCTGGAGCAGCTGTGGAATGGTCAGTAAAGTTGTAAATAGCACTACCACAACTCTTAGCAGCAAAGCTAAAGTCGGTTGCATCTCTTACCACTGTCATGACTGCATCAAAGGTTTTTGCACCGCCACATTCGCTGGTAAACGTACCAAAAATGGTTACTGCAAATTTGAAAGTTCCTAGTTTTGAAAAAGTGTAGCTCTTAGGTGATTTAAAAGTGTAAAAGGTTACACCATCTTTTACAAACGTACCTGTAGAAACAACACTACCATAAGAAGTGTCTTTCGTTGGTAAAACACTTGGATCACTAGAAGACACCCACTGAATACTACTAATCATTGAAGGATCATAAGGCAATGATATATTAACCCCAGTATTATTCCCCATACATGTAGTGGCATCCGGGGATGTACCAAATGGAGTGTTCGTTGAAATTATAGCCGTTAAATCTTTAATAGCTGTACCTGCATTGTACCCCCAACTTTCACCCTTTGCAACACCATAAGCAATTGCATTAAAACCAACATCCGATGAAAGCGTGTGTACGGGATTTGACTGATAATCTACATGAAATTTAGCCCATGAATAAGAAGAATCTTGAGGATGCGGCCTAAAGGCATTTGCTATTGGAATAAGAGTAGAAACTCCGTAAGCACAACCACAAATTGTATCAATTGTATAACTACTTGTACCAGTGTCAACCATTTGACTAGGATTGAGTGCAGTATCTAATCTAAAACTTGCAACACCGCTTGTAGGAATAACAACGTTAATGTAAGTACCACCTGCAGCACCATCTTTAAAATCAGACATGTAAACAGTTGTACTTTTGATAGCCTGTTGAACTGGACTTAAGAGAATCATTTCAGGATCTCCAGTACCATTATTCCCTACAGAGGCTCCTCCACAAGTACCACCAGGAAGAATAAATTGTGTTACATTAATTGGCTTATCACTTTCTATTTTTCTGCATGTATTTCCTTCAACCTGATAAAATGAACCCGTTGTATTTAGAGTTGACTTATCTAAAATCACCCCATCAACAGTTACTTTGGTGTCAGTATCCTGAACACCAATTCTGAATAAATTATATTCCATAGTTTTTGTAGGCACAGTTAAATACTTAGTACCCCATGCTACTTTTGGAAACATTTGTTGTATCAAATTGTCCGAACCTGATTTTGTTTCACAATCAGGATTACTTGCCTGAATTAGTGTCCGGCTATTTCCGGCAAATACTGAAATTGGATGATTACAATCACTTATAACAGTTGTACCAGTTAAATCATAACTAATTTTGGAAGATGCATCAACCAAACCTACTGCATTAAAAACTTGTCCTTTATTTAAAGTGATTTGATAACCAGTAGTAGTATTTGCTGCATAAGCTACATTTCCACCTTCCTTAGATGTGATTACTGGAGAAGAACTTGAATCTATTATTGGGTTAGTAGGTTTAAAAGTAACTACGGTATTATCTTCTTTTGCTATTACAAAGAAGTAAGGACAAGGAATACCTGTATTGGAAGTAGCGCCTCCATAAGTTTGAACTATATAAGAAGAGTTCCAAGTATTTGTTGGAAATACCATGCTACCGCCTGCCGAGTTATTGGTTGCATAATCGTACAAGAATAAAGCAACAGGCACATTATTAGTCACTTCCAGATGAATACCTCTGTCGCTAACGCCAGTATAATACAAACGAGCATCTGGTAATCCCTTTGCATTTTTTGGATCATTACCATCACCTGTTGGGAATCCTGAAACAATCTGAACACTATTTGCCGGTATTGTATAAAATTGAGGGGCAAATGAAGGAATCCCTGGCATTGAAACTTTTACAGAAGATGATTGTGCACCTGTAGCAACATAAAGCTGTAAACCATAGCCACTCTTGGAATTCATGTGCTCTTGTAATCCATGACCAACCCAAAAGTCTGTACCAAGATTTGTCAATACATTACTATCTTGAATAATGTTACTAGTAACGAACAGTGAATCACTATTTGGTTCAACTACACCACCACCACTATGAACACTTGGTCCAGCAAACAAGCCGTAATTAGATGTAATTTGTTTTACATATATCATAGCGCTCAATGTACTATTGTTATATGGAACAGATAAAGTGGAAGGAGTAGAAACATAACCACCATTAAAAGAAGTTGAGATAGCAAATCCCTCTGGAGCAGTAACTGTTATAGTACCAGTAGATGGAGAAAGAGTAGTGCCAGATAATGTGTAAGAAAGTATAGTAGAAGCGCTATTTTTTATTGCAGTAGGGAATTTTAAAGTAGAAGGTATTGCGGCAATTGTAGCTACGGCTGGTGCTGTAGTAAAACTAATTTCATTGCCATAAGCAACACCTAGACTATTTATGGCGTATGCTTTTACAAAATAAGTAGTAGAAGGTAAAAGAGATTTAATAATGCTGCTAAAAGAAACATTATCTACCCCATCACTAGTAAAATTACTTCCTGTAGCAATCGTTTCGGCACCTTGAACAGTGCTCCAACAAACACCTTCTTGAATGATATCAGCACCTCCATTATCGGAAATACTACCGCCGGAAATTGCTTTGGTAGAAAGAATCCCTGATGCAGGTATCGTACTTAAGGTTGGTTGAGAGGCTGCATCGGTAGTAAAAGATACCACTGAACCGTAAATAGTATCTAACTGCGTTATTGCATAAGCTCTTACATAATAAGTGGTATTTACACTTAAACCTGTAATACTACTATTAATAGCCCCATTATTACCATCAGTAGTTTTTGTTGGCAAAGTTACATCAGGCAAAACAGCAGCGTTTGTTGTCCAGCAAACACCACTTTGGGATACCAATTGAAATCCGCTATTTACCAAACTTGCATTATAGTCATACTTGCCTGTAGCAATCCCAAGTGTTTTTGGAGAAGTTGCAGATTTTGCAGCTGAAAGAGTTATTACGGTAGGCTTTACAGAAGTGGTGGTAGTTGAACCTGAAAACACACCATTCATGATGTAAAAATAACTGCTATTTTTTGTACCACTAGCAGCACTAGTAATGTAAAATCTAATTACATAATTGTGCGTACTATATAATGGCTGATTTAAACCACTAAAGGTTACAGAAGTTGTTCCTTTTACAACCGTTTGTGCAGCCGCCAATGGCAACCAACCACCTTTTCCGTCTATTTGAAAATAAGGAGACATCAAAAACGACACACCAGTTGAGATTGAAGTACTCGGTACATCAAACTTTATATCTGTCAATGTTATATCATTCCCTCCTTTTGGAGAAATTGGGTAATCTACATTAAAAGTATCATTTGTAGGCACATCTGATGGCCAATTATTGTTTGGCTTTAGCCTGAAACCATTAGTAGAGAAGTTCACACCAAAAGTTTGGTCAGAAGTAAAGTTACCGGCAGTAACGTTTGTAGCTATAAGTGTTGGCTTAATTTTGTCAGTATTATTCATTGTCCATGTAGCCAATGATTGTGCTTTTACTGAAACTGAAAACAACAATACTACAAATGATAACAATGTTATCCTTGTAATATCAAGACAAGATAAAAAGGTACTTTTTTTCATATAGTAATTATGCTATTTAAGAGAATTAATACAATATTTTTTTAGCACTCAAGATTAAAAGTAGACCTATCACAAGCATTGTAGAAGGATAGATATAACACCAATCATTAGCTAAACTTTTTTTATTCTACTTCAATTTTTTTATCATTGAATAAAACAATTTATTCGTTTATAGTGCAAAAGTAGAAGTCCCCCCCCCATAACTATCCCGTACTATCCTGTCTTTTTCAATTACAGTGACTAACAAAAATCTTTTAGTTTTTATCTATTGAATGAAAAGTGATTAAGAAAACGTTTTTTAATTCATTAAATCGTATAAATTGAAAAACTACATCGTTATTTCTGTGATTTATGAAACTGATTTCAATTTAAAATAAATTTAAATAAATTAAGTTGCGAGGTTCATTTTAACAAACCTTTTTACTACGCTGTAGCATTATCTCACTGCTTAGTGGCAAAAAACTACGACACATTGCTAGTCTGTCCTTTTACAGGTTTTACTAGATTCATTAAAAGTGCTGCCTCCCAATTCAACATCCCAATTGGCGTATGAAGTATTCTTGTGTGTTTTGGAATTAAAAAACCTATTTAAAACTAAACACCCTAGTTCCTCGTAACATCGAACCGTAACTCTTGTAACATCGAACCATGACTACCGTAACATCGAACCATAACTCTTGTAACATCAATCCTACAATTTGTAAGGTCGAACCGTAACTCGTGTAACATCGAACCGTCATTAAGGTAACATCGAACCATAACTCTCGTAACATCAATCCTACAATTTGTAAGGTCGAACCGTCACTCATGTAACATTGAACCGTAACTGATGTAACATCGAACCATGACTCTCGTAACATCGAACCGTAACTCTCGCAACATCGAACCGTAACTCTCGCAACATCGAACCGTAACTCTCGTAACATCGAACCGTAACTCTCGTAACATCGAACCGTAACTATTGTAGGTTCGAACCGTCACATTTTAAGGAGTCAACAGCAGTTTAACCAACTTCAAACAGTAATTAAAGTTGAGCCAAAACTATTTAAACCCACATTGAACCGCTTTAAATACAAACCTACTCCACCACAACTTTTTCTCTTTTCATACTGATGCCTGCACTGTTACTTACCTGTACCTCGTAAGCACCTGCCGCAACACAGGTATTACCAAAGTTTATTGCCTTGGTCTCCTCTCCTACTGCAATTTTTATTGTTCTGCTGAATACCGTCTGACCAAGCAGGTTGTATAACACTACCTTATAGTTGCCTGTAGGCATGTTTTTATAATGCAGGTTGAAAGTATGATTCGCTATTAACGTTGGGTAAATAGTCAATTGAGGTTTGCTTCCTTTTACTGTAACTTGTATAGTATTGCTGTAAATGGTGACACCGTTTTTACTTACTGCCTTAATCCTGTAGTAGTTAATTCCTTCCTCCGGATTTGCATCTACTGCTGAAAAACTAATTTTATTTAAAGCCTTCAATGTAGCAACCCCACTGAAGATATTGCCATCCAAACTTCTTTCCAATTGATAGTTTGCTACATTGGCTTCATTGGTAACTGCCCAATTCAGATGAGCTGTACCATTTGTTAGTTTACCTGATAAGCTGGTAAAGGTTAGCGGTAGAGTGCCTTGTCCACCTATCTCCAATACAAAACGATCTGCACCCTTACTGTTGGTATCGGCAGTGATGGCAAAATCGTAGATTGGATGAGTGGATACATCCTGACTTGTACCTAGTAAATTATCTCTTAAAATGATAGCACTTGAGTTATCAAAGCCTGACAGTCCTGTAAAGTTCAGGCGGAGATTTGCTGCTGTAGAGCTAGTTACAAATAAGGGAACGGTATCCTTTAGTAATGCTATTGGGCGGGTGGCTATTGCCAACAGGTTACTTCCTGTTTTCTGAATGGCTAATTTCTGTCCACCACCACTAAACGATGCGGCATCCCATTGGGCATTGTATTCTTTTGTACCTTGATTGTTGTAGCGTACTGCTACTTCATCCAGCAATCTATTGGCGGTGGTGTACAAGCCCATTCTGATTATCCGCTCATTATTCAATCCAAAATAATTGAAGTTGGGTATGGTGGAATCTACCTTGTGTGTTTCTCGGAAGGTAACAGAGGTGCCTGTCTTATTGGCTTCTACAAAGAATGCCTGACCAATGGCTATAAAATCGCCCTTGGTATTATTGTACCCTGTTGCGGCATTGGTCACCAATCCATTAGAGTAAGTGGTAAAGTTACCATTGCCATAGGGAGTGAATGTCCACATTTTGTTGTTGATGGCTGTATTACCCGCTTGGAATGTGCTGAACCGCATCTGATTGGGGTATGGGTTGGCAAGCAATGTAAACAGGTGCTTGGTAGTATCGTTTAATGAAACAGTAAGTGGCCCTTGTGTCAACAGACCAGTGGCACTCAACACCACACTTACGGGTGCCGTTGGGGTATTGCTATTCAGTTGGTCTGTACAAGTACCGACATTCCTGTCGCCCTTGATATTGATTTCATAACCGGTACCCGGTGACAGACTGGTAGCATTTGTATTGGGAATTGATACATAACGGTTACCATTTAAGGCAGTTGCACTGTAGGTAAACATGCTTGGTTTGTTGGTGGCGGTGGCATCAAAACCATTGCTGTTAAATTGCGTGCCGCCTGTGCCGCAGACAACTCCACCAATACCTGAACCTGTAATGTAAATCTGTTGTTGCCAAGCACTATCAATTCGCTGTGCAACCGCACTGCCTATGAAGCTGAATCGTCTGGCCGTTTTGTTGGGTATATATAATTGCTGGGTGACCTTGCCTGTAATATAGCCACCATTGGTACCTCCCTGAGATACCCTTGCCGTACCTGTTGTAGCACTGGAAACAAGGCTAAGGTTACCTCCTGATGCCAATATGCCCGCCGTAGGTTTAACCAAGTTCAGCACGCTTAATGGACTGCCCAAAGTAACTGTTCCGCCACTGTTTATAGTCAATGTGTCCAATACATTGGTAGTGCCGGGGGTAGTTTGGTCGAAATAGAGCGTACCTGTACCCAATATATTCAGCCCTGAAGTGGCAGACCCTGTGATGGTGCCAGCACCAGTCACTGTTCCGTTTACGGTAAGGGTATATCCATTTAGGTTTAATCCCGAAGTTAAAGAAAGGTTGTTGATGGATAGGTTGGAGGTAAGTTTGGGTGTAGTACTACTAATAATTACGTTTGTTGCAGAAGAAGGTAATCCACCGCACCAGTTGCCGGATAGGTTGGCATCACCATCATTGGCACCTACATAGCTACCAGTGGTACAATTAATGGAACCCGTATTGCCTATCACGTTTAAATAAGTTGCATTAGCTGTAAATACTAATCCTGATTTAGTTAATGTAAAGGCACTGCCATTGGCTGCCGGAGTACCCAAACTGCTGACGCTGTAGGATGAGGTATAAATGCCTAACTCACAAGCAGATGCAGTTGAGAAAGCACTTGCCTTATCTGCCGTATTAAACTGATAAACAATAGTTGAATTAGTAGTGGCAGTTACCGCTGCTACTGACCATTGAAGGTTGACTATCTTGGTGTTATCGTTTACGCCATTTGTCAAGGTAGGACTAACGCCCACCGTCATATCCGATGCTGTGTTGTTGGTAATGGTTAGCGGAGTATAGGTCGTACTAGTTCCAATTGGGAAAGCTGTTGCTGTAGAAACCGCCTTTCTTATCAATCGCCCTGTTCCTCCTGTAACAATATAACTGCTTGAAGAAGGCGTTGATATGGTTGCACCACTGTTGACAGTGAGGTTATTGCTTCCCAAAGACAAGTTGCCTGCCGTTAAGGTGAGGGTGGTGGCAATAGTGGTTGGGCTGGATAAAGTAACAACTCCTCCCCCACTAGTTGTGTTATTGATTGTAAGGTTGTTGAAGCTAACAGTACTTGAAGACGTTAGGTTTTGATTTACCGTTCCGTTGAGTATGACTGTACTACTTGTATTTACAAAAGAACCGCTCGTAAAGGTTGGTGAACAATTCAAATCTCCATTAACCCCAATATTGCCAGTGCTAGCCAAAGTGATACTTCCAGACCTAGAACCTGAGATATAGAGTGTGTTGTAATTAAAAGCAGGAATGGTTTGTGCGCCTGTGCCATTAAAGTTGACAGTATCTTTATTACTGTTGGCTGTTAATGTAGTTATGCTAAGTGTGCCTCCTATATTCAATAAACTGTTGTTATCCATAGTAAGAGAACCTGTACCAGTAAGTGAGGTAGAACAGGTTAGTTTACCAGAATTGATTAGAACAGTAGGTGAAGTGACAGTAATGGTAGGAATAGATAAGGTGCCTGTAACTGATTGATTGTTTGTATTGAAAGTATAATTACCTGTGCCAGCTGTAAATGTTCCACTATTACTAATTCCTCCTTGGAAAGTAACATTTGCATTGTTACCAGTATTGCTCCAAATACCATCGCTACTAATATTTACAGCACCCACAAACTTGTAACTGCCTGAAGTAGAAGGAATGGAAAGGGTTGCTGTGGTGGTAGATGAACTAGAACCAATTGTTGCAGTACCAGAGTCGGTAAAGTTTTGGCCGTTTACATTGAAACTACCCGCATTTATGTTGAATGATTTTACATAAGTGATAGATTTCAGCAGCGAAACATTTGCATTATTGATAGCAAAAGCATTTAGATAAGCATTACCGCCTCCGTTGTCTACATTTAGATTTAGAGTACCTGATCCATTTCCATTAATAGTAACAGAAGATGTATTTGTACCTCCAGCCCGAATATATACCGAACCGGTACAGGTTTGCCCGGCAGTACCTAAAGTGATATTTCTTGTAGAAACAGCTGAGTTGTTTGAATTGATATAATTAGTAGTACCCAAATTGGTTAATGTAACAGGATCGCCTCCATTAATGGCAGTAATAGCAATATCGCTGCCTAAATTGACGGTAGTAGTAGAAGTATTGTTTACACCAATGGTTACATAATCAAGCGATAAAGGATTGCCAGTAGCAGGCCCAGTGAGCGATTGAGCCCCAGAAGCAGCATTAAAGTAAATCATTCTGCCATTGCAGACCAATCCACCCGGTACATTACTATAAGCATTTGCAGCTACTTGTGTGGCATTTATGCCACCACTACCCGCTACTTTCAAATCTCCTCCACTTGCGGTACTCAATACTAATCCATTGCCAGTAGTAGCCGCGCTGATAGTAAGATTGCCATTCAATTGGCGATATGAACTTGACGATCCAAAGTTAACAACCGTATTTGCAACAGAGGCGCCAATCGTTACATTTTGAGGAACTCCCGCTCCACTAGCTGCATTACTAATCCATTCTAATCCTGGATTAGTAGTTGTTCCTGTGTTGTAAGCAAGGGTAGCACTACTACCATAAGTTGGACTATTGCCAACAATAGATGCACCATTGTTTAAGGTGAGTGTGCCATTGATAGTTGGGGCTGTGTTGAAGGTGATAGTATTTGAGGCAACAATGTTATTGAAGGTTACAGCATTAGTGCCACCAATAGTAGCAGCACCCAAGAAAGTACAGGTATTGGATGTGCAGTTAAACGTACCATTGTTGGTAATGGTGACACCCGCATTTAGGTTAACACTCACATTGCCTGTAGTAACAGAAGCACCGTTACTAATGGTTAAACTGCTGATACTGCTTATGGTACCACCTAGCGTAATTGTATTATTGATGGCTGCCGTAAAGTTGGATGTTGGCTGCACACCACCCAACCAAGTAGCTCCAGTATTCCAGGAACCATCATTCCTAGTGGCATATCCAGCTATGAAAGTAGCCAAACTACTGTTTGTAGTGGTGCCTCCAGCATTACTTACGGTTATAACATTATTGCTTGCAGTTGAATTGACTAATACTTTTAAAGAAGTTGGTACTCCCGAGGTGCTTAAAACAGTAGCAGACTGCCCACCAACTGTAACAGCACTACCCGCTTCAAATCCAGTACCCGTGATGGTAACAGTATCACGAGCGTAAAAACTATTAGCAGCAGTTAATGGCACACAAGAAGTAATGGCAGTAATAGTTGGTGCAGTTACTGTTGCAACCGCAGCTACCAGAAAAGCGTTGGTATTAGCAGATAAAACTAAACCTGTAGTAGCAATACTTGTATTTGTATAGGCCCCACCTTTAAAGCTATAAGTTGCAGCGGGTGTACTGCTGCTGCTACCTTGTGCTATTACTTTATTACTTCCTAAACTAATTGGGGTAATTGCGATACCAATTGTATTTGCAACGCTAGAACTGATTTTCCAATATTCACTAGTGCTTATTGAGCTGATAGTTGTTCCGTCTGCAGTGCCGCCAGAATTTCCACTAAATGCACTGATTGTAATATTGCCAGCGGCACTTGTTGAGGTAATGGTATCTGGCAAGTAATAATCTGTAGAAGATGCATAAATGCCAACAGGAAAAAGATAGCTATTAGTTCCTGAAGCTACAGTGCGAACCAATGGCCCATCAATATAAGCGGTACTATTTCCACCAATAATAGAAGCTGTATTTGCTAAGGTTAACGTATTAGTTGAAGTAGTGGTTATCCTTCCCTTTGTTAAGGTTAATACACCAGAAACAGAAACAGCACCATTTAAGGTAAGTGCAGAAGCGGTATTGGTTTTATTAATTTGAAGATTCGAAAAGCTTGTTGCTGAATTAATTATTTGACTGTTACCTCCCGTAAATACGACTGTAGACCCCGTATTGGTTAACGTTCCAGCAGTATTTGGCAAATAATTTCCAGTGATTGTAACCGTGCTACCATTGGGCAGAATTCTACCACCGGTTGTTCCACCCGTTAAATCGAGGTTGTTGTAGGTTGTAGCTACAATGTTTTGTGTACCAGTAGTGCTATTGTATTTTATAGTACCACCATAGCTTACACTATTGGGAATAGGTGTAGTTCCTGTATTTTGGGTACGGATAGTTCCATTATTGGTGATAGAAATACCTGTGCCGGACAATTGCCCTGTACCCATATCCAATGTTGCGCCACTATTGATGGTTAATGTACCATTGATTGAAAGATCAGTACTTGAAATAACATTAGCAGTCGTGTTATTTATATTGATATTGTTATATGGATAGGCCGCATTACCATCAATTGATTGTGCTATAGTTCCATTTAGGCTTATTGTATTTGCAGCAAAAGAAAGGCTTCCGCTAGAGAACGACAAACCTGCCAACGATAAATTGCCAGTTAGGTTTAGCGTATTAGGAATAGTTACGCTACCTGTTTTTGTACCCGTAATTGTTAATCCGTTGTATCCAAATGATGGGATAGTTTGCGCACCGGTTCCATTAAAAACTAAAGTTCCCAATGCACCTGCTCCAGTTGTAGAGGCCGGTGTAAATACATTACTTATATATACTGGTGCATTAACAAATTGTGTCTGAAAACCACCAGTCAAATCCAAATTGTAAAACTGCATAGAAGGAACCGTTTGTTGATTCCCTTTGAAAACAACGGTAGTTTGATTAGGATTGACGGTACCTGTTGTAGCAACCAACGACCCAGTTAAATTGATAGTACCCGTTGGATTACTACTTCCTCCCAATATTCTTGCACCATTGTTTCCACCTGATAAATCGAGGCTTACATAAGTGCCGGGAGATACTGTTTGGCTGTTGCTACTATAGTATATTACATTACCTGCCCAGATTGCATTTGGCGGAAAGGCACCTGTTGCAGTAGTATTGGCGGTACGTAATGTTCCGTTGCCACTTACTATCCTAAGTGTCCCTCCGAGGAGATAAGTACCTAATTCAAGGGTTGATTTGGTAGCCAATCTCAATGTATCTGTTACTGAAATATTGCCTGTGGCGGAGATTGTACCAAATGAAGTGGTATTAACATTAAGGTTTTGATACGTGCCAGCAGGTAGATATTGAGGTCCCGATGTTGAGTTAAACTGCACTTGTCCCCCCCAAGTAACTCCGCTTGGCAAACAAGGGTTTGAGGTACTTTGGGTTAGCAATATTCCTGTTCCAGTGGCAGTAGCCATCGTTCCTGAAAGTGTATTGGTTCCTAGATTTAGTGTGTTACCTGAAGCTATGTTCAATGTTCCATTCACCACCAAATTACCAGCTGCAACTACAATGCTTCCTGGCATACTGTCGTTGATTGATAAGCCTTTGTAAGTTCCGTTAACAACAGTTTGACCACCTGTGGAACGATTATATTCAACGTTTACATTCCACGTAACTCCAGTAGTAAATGCTGAAGTAGAGTTACTTGCGGTTTTTAGCGTTCCATTACCAATAACATTACCTAGCAAGGTCATGTCGCCAGATAACTGTAAAACTGAATCAATTCTTAAAGTAGCTCCACTGTAAATAGAAATCTTGTTTGCATAAGCAGTTGCATTCGTAATTGCCGGCATGTTAGTAATACCTGCAGCAGGAATAATAACATTGTCAGTTGCAGTAGGAACTTTGCCTGTAGCCCAGTTGAGGGATTTACTCCAAATTGTATCTATTGCACCTGTCCAGCTAATGCCAGTGTCAGGAGAATTTAAGCTAATGTTTGTTCTTCCTGCGCTGTCTAGCGCAAATGAAATGGTATTGGTTGTGCCAGCATTATAAACATATAATCTTGATTTATCTCCACTCCAAGTAGTTAATGGTAGGGAGTCGCCCTGATTGTAAGCAAACAATAATACCTTAAACTGTGGGTCAACACTATTACTCTCTACAATCAACCTATTCAGTTTTGATAAAGTGTAAGTAGTTGAATCTAGATAACCGGGAATGGTGTTGCTGATTGCCCCATTATTGTTTAAAACCCTTACCAATAGTCTTCTGTTGCCAGTAGTCTCTTTTAAGATAATATCATTTTGATAGTTTACATTATTGAGGTTTACTGCTGTACTTGCGATTATGACATCAGATGGCAATTGGCAGAACCATTTGTAATTATTTGTACCACTATTCAGTTGATTATCATCGGCTATAACCACATAAGGATTGGTTGCAGCAACCAATGAAGTAGTCCTGTACATTTTTTTGTAGACACCATTAGGAGAAAATAGTTTCTGTGCAAAACGATGATACGTTGGTTGGGTATAAGGCACATCGGTATAAGATAATATGTTATAATAAGAAGTATTATCGAAACTATAAAACGGAGAATACCTAAAGCTATTTGGGCTTACCATTACTGGTGTTACTGTTGGGTAGGATATGTAAGGATTGTCTGGGGTAGCATAACCAAACGGCGTACCCAGCCATTTGTAACTGTAGGATGTAGCTGCATCGCCCGCAATAGAAAGGAAGTTATTACTATTTTGATAATAGACAATCTTGCCCGGAGTAGATAGATTACCTCCATCCGCGCTAGAAGCTGCAGTATCTACAGAAGCTCCATAGTTATTTACTAAAATACCACTTGCCGATCCAACGCCTGTAGCGGCAAGGTCGCCAAACTGACTATTCGCAATACTGGTAGGTCTTGGAAACCAAATTCTACCTTGGGCACTTAAAACAACTTCATTCTTATTAGCGAAAGTATGCCCACCCATGTCTTGCCTGTTTGCAAAGAAAACAGTAGTAGAAATTGAGTCGAAGCCACTTCTGAGCGTAGCGAAACCACCTAAAGAATCGAAGTACATTTTATTGTTATTGAAAGCAGCTTTTGCTTCTAAAGGCATCGCAGTAGGGAAATAATCCAAGGCAAAGAGCAAACCTGTTAGCTTGGTATTAAAGTAGCTGTTTCCACCAACACCATTGCCATAATTATCGCCCATGGCTGAATAAAAATAATAATTGGGACTGAGGGAGGCATTATATGGTGAGTTTGCCAAAGGCCGTTGCATATAGTTTTTCCATACAAAATCAGCAGCAGTATCTTTTGGAAAAATCCATTTTAAACCCAATACATCCGAAAAGCCCTGACGCCAACCGCCTGTGGAAGGGGAAGCATATTGTGGGTACGCATACAAACCACTTTGCGTACCACCAAGCAAGTCAGTACCTACAAAAGAATATCCAAAAGGCTGTACCAAGGCTGGCAAATATTTGGTAGCGTAACTTTTTACAGATGGATGGCCAAGCATACTATAACCTCTTTTTGCTGCTGCATATAAGTCTGGTATATCTAGTTGGTCTTTTCCTAGTCCTTCATATATATTCCCTGTTTTGCTATAAACTCCATACGTTAAAAAGTTCCATACTGTTCTGTAGTACAAGTTAACTGTACTAGTATCCTGTGCTGAGTAACCTGGTTCACCTTCAACTGCAAAGAAATAAGTAACTCCTTGAGGAAATGTTAACCAATTGGAAGTAGCAGTATAGGAAGCTGTGCCTAGTCCATGAAAAAGGGTACTATCAGGCAACATCGCCATCAAAGCCATCCGCACAGTATCCTGTTGGTTCTTTGTCATCTGGTCGTATAAAAAATCATATACATAATACATATTAGCCCCTCCAAACTGTGAAGCATTGTCAGGGTTTAAGGGTGTAGTAGTATTAGCCAAAGCCTTCTTTGCCCAAGTAGTAATTGCTTTTGCCAGTTTGGTAGCACGTGTGGCATAGTTTAGTCCCGTAGCGGGATCATTTTGATTTCTATACAACCAACATTCCATTGCTTCTTGCGCAAATAGGTAAGTCATTTTACCAGATTGACCATTCCAAAGGTTACTATAGTTATAGGTAGTTCCTGTATCGCCAGCAGCTAGGTTATTATAATAAGGTTGCACGTTCCATGCCCCGCCATTGTTAATAACCTGGTTACCCATTGTGTCTTTATTATAATAGCCAGTATAGCTAAATGTATAGCCAGTACCAAATCCTAAATTGAGCATTGTAGTGTAAGCATGTATCCAACGGGCAGCAGACTTTCCGCTGTAGGTGTTAGCAATACGCCACCTTATGCTGGTAGAGTCTTCTGGGTTGCAAAACACTCTAGGATGGATTCCAATTGCAGGTGCATGCTTCACCATACAAAGCGAAGACATATCCTGAGTGGCTGGGGTGATGGTAGAGGGGCCAATACCATTTGGTGCCCAGATACTATTTGGGTCGAAGAAACTAAGTGCAGTAGTAAAACCTCCTTGCAAGGAATCCGTCAACAAAACGGAAATAGTTGTACTCCAGCCAGATTGAGTACTGATACCCTGAGCTGTATCCATAAACTGAAACCGATAACTGTAAGTGTTACCATTGGTTAACAGACTATCTGTAAAGGAAGCATTTGTTTGGTAACCGCTACTGTGACCACCGCCAGCAACATTATTAAAGTTAAATTTAAGGGGCAAGCCAGATAAAGGTGAACTGGCAGACATAAATATCTGTCCTGATGCGCTGTATTGTGGTTGCACCAGCCATGCAGGCGTATTGTTGTTTGGAATACCTAGAACAGAATCGGACAAAATACTTTCCTTACCTGGCGCATATACGGCAGATATTCTGTAAGCGTAGGTATTTCCATCAGTTAAGTTATAATGTGCGTAATATTTTGGTGTACTCACCGTGCTGTCTATAGCTGTTATGTTGCCTCCATTAATGCCCGCATATATTTTATAATAGGCAACAGGATAGGTTATTGCCGAAGAATCTATGATGATATAGTTATAGGTATTTCCAGAATAAACAGAAGTAATTAAAGGTGCTGGGCTGAGTGTAATGCTAGCAGGTACAAAAGTTGCCAAATTGGGTATGGCAGCAGTGCTTGTACCTTTAGGTGCATACACTATGGTGTAGAAACCGTTGTTCAGGTTTAGACCATCCAACAAGAAAGCCAACTGTTTGGTGCCAGCAATTTGCTGATATGAATTAATCTTAACCAAATAATTACTATCACTGTTAAAATACCCATTGGTAGGGTTGTAAAGCAAGTAGTAGTTATTATTGGCAGTATCCAAAGCACCAACCTGACCATAACTGGTGAAATCGAAAAATACATTTAAAAGGCCTCCATAACCAGACTGATCGGTTTTGGTTAAGTACCACGCACGGTTCCAACGGGTAATATTAGTTGCCATTGTTACATTACCAATTAGGGCATTGTCTGCTGCCATTATATAACTGCCTTGTTTACGCAAAAAGCCAATTACTCCACCAATATTCTGCAAACCAAGTCCGTTATTAGACCCTGTACTGTTGGTTGTATCACCAGCTGCTTCTATGCCAATACCCACCAAATTGTTATTAAAAGCTTGATTTAGAGGAGCATATAATGCTCCATAAGAGTTGATAAGGGTATCTAACATTCCCCACTTAGCGGCAAGATATAGATCGATGATACGCTTACCAGAAACTTTGATATCGTAGCCTGCCAAGACTGTTTCGGCAATACCCCAGTGCACAGAATTGGTAAACTGATATCGGTTACCAATGGTTGTTGTTAACGTAGAGGGAGGCGTTTCTGCACCGTTTGAGGATAATGTTCCTCCCCCATTGTGATAATAATACGAGTAAGCATTGCTACTAGGTGAAGGTAAATTGCCGGGTGTGTAATTGCCGGGGATACACCATTGCCCCCTGAGGTCATTGTAACCTGTGTAATAATATCCTGTATTATTTCTTACTGTGGTAACAACATATTTATTATATCCTGAGGTGGTTAAATACCTTATCCCTATTTGAGGCATACCCTGAGTGGCAACATTATTAGTACTATATGTACCTACCCTAAAATCGGTGAGAGAAGTAGAAATATCTGGATACACATACACCACCTGCGCCAGATTGTACCCGTTTTGTGGCGCCCCCAATGCATTAGCAGCAATGTCGAGGTTTTTAGTACCATTAAATTCAACAATGTTTTTGCCAGATTGGGTAGTATAGCGTGGCCTGTTGGCAGCTGTAGCTTGTGTGGCAGATAAGTTATTTGCCTTGTCCTTCCAAGTAGTTACATTACCTGCAATGCCGGCACTATCCCTTACAAGGGTAGATGAATCGTTAGCATCTAGCCAGATATTAATTTTGCTCTTAGCAAAACCGCCCGGATAGTATTGAGCATTAGCAGAAACAACAAGAAATACAAAAACCAATAAGAAGCAATGCGTGTATAGTTTTTTCATATGTAGCTATCTGTGTTATCAACTGCATCATTCTTCTCTAGCACCTAAATTTGATGATAGATTATTAGATGATACCAGTTGAAAAACAAAACTAAGTTTCAAAAAAACGTTATAGTATGCCCTATGTTGCAAATAGTAGTTCTGATTTACAATATTAAATTTTTGACGTTGCTCCTTTTTTGAAAGAGATATTTTATCTTACTTTTACACCTGATAGTATAATTTGATAAGAATTGAATTACAGAAGCTATCTATTGAAAAAGTGCAGCCACACCCCCTGGTAGTAATTGCACTTTTTTGTGAGCATTTATTGTTATTCGGAAATTAGTGTAAAGTTAGTGTCAACTTATGTTGATTCTTGTTTAAATAAATAGTCCTTCACCCTTTATTATCTTACATCATTAAATCGGCTACTAAAACACCGGCTTCGCACATTTAAACTCATCTTTTCTCCTTCTACCATTAGACGATTGTCCCCCACTATAATCTCCATTTACACGGCGGTTGTTTAGTATTGCTTTATAGGACAAAGTAAACTCAAAGCCTCCCTGTGTTTGTGCGGCAGATTTTAGTTTACTAAGGGTAATATCATAACTAGCTCCAAAGCTTAGTGCATATACATCACACTTTATCATTGGTATTAAAGCATCGTTCCACCTGTAAAATGATCCTGCGCAAACTGATATATCTGTAAATCCATTTTCATTAGCTGGTGTATAATCATGAAAAACATCCATTTCATACATTACCCCTCCCATAAATTGCCTGTTACCTCCTTGACGCAGATAATCTAAGTAGAATATCATCTTGTTTACATCAGAAACGGGGATGGTCAATCCTCCACTATAAGTACTCTTCTGATTGATGGTGGTAGCACTACCAGCATTGGTATAATAGCCCGTCTTTGGTTTATTTACATGAAAAAGTCCTGCCCCCACGTAGTAACGACCCACATTATCTCCTACATCAAAACTGCCACTCCAAGATAAACCTGTAGAGAAATCCCAGTAAGTATAACCCGTTTTAGAGAACTGCTGCGAGGAGGTGATGTTAGAATTATAACCGCCTGTTTGTGCATCAAATTGGTCTCCCATCTTTAGTAAAGTAGGATCGAACTGACTCTGTACAGGTCCACCCATGATGGCTGCGGATAAATAGTTATCTCCTCCCAATGACTTATGGTAATTTACCACAGGCAAAAACTGTGTTCTAGACAGTTGTATATCCCCTGCGGCATCATGGGTTATTTGTAATCCACCTGTTATCCAATCATCATGATCGCCAATAGGAAAGCGAACCTCTGTACTTAGTGCCTCTGTTCTGTAAGGCACTGTAATGGATTGCCACTGGTTCCTAAATGTACCAGTAACCCTAACATCTCCTGCAAACACACCTGCCAAGGCAGGGTTGCGCAGTAATGGATTCTCATAAAACTGTGAGAAGGATAAATCCTGTGCAGAAAGCTTCGAAAGCAGTAGTATACTTAAATAGGTTGTAATTAAAATTATCTTTTTCATGTATCATTATTTGTTTGTACCTAACAGAAATTAGTTAGTGAAATATAAAAGGCTGAACAGATTAAAACTTTCCATCTATTTGCCATCCGCGTCTACTCTCTTTGGCACAAACGTCTACTCCCTTTGGCACGAACGTCTACTCTCTTTGGCACAAACGTCTACTCTCTTTGGCACAAACGTCTACTCCCTTTGGCACAAACGTCTACTCTCTTTGGCACAAACGTCTACTCTCTTTGGCACAAACGTCTACTCTCTTTGACACAAACGTCTACTCTCTTTGGCACAAACGTCTACTCGGTTTGGCACGAACGTCTACTCTCTTTGCCACAAACGTCTACTCGGTTTGCCATGCCCCCGTCCCATAATGGGGTGTTTTTTGCCGACACCCCGTCCCATAAAGGCGGGGTATGGAGCAAGTTTATCATACACCGCGCCCAATAAAGGGCAATATCACTAGGTTAAGGATTTGACTTTTAAATATCCCTGCCTTAGTATATTTATACTCAACAGAAATTGGTTTGCGAAAAATGGATGTCTGAAATCCTTTGAAATCAATGGAATCAATCATTTTTATCATTCAAATCATTTAATCAGTGGTCTTGGTTATCTAATGATTGAGGTATTCCCTTTGTAAACGAATGCCACATCATTTTCGCAAACAACCTGACAGGTGTACACATATACGTCTGCCGCTGCAGGAACACCCTTTATTTTGCCATCCCAACCAAAGGTCTTGTCGTTAGGTTGAAAATTAGTTTGCTCAAATACCACCTGCCCCCAACGGTTAAACACCCTGAATGAATTTATCACCCTGATGCCCTTTCCTTGAACAACCAATATATCATTCACCCCATCACCATCAGGCGTAAAGGCATTGGCTATAAACACCTGTGTTTCCTTACAGAACGCCTTAATACAGAGTGTATCCGTATTGGCACTACAACCATAAATATTGGTAGCAGCAAGGGTATAGCAAACATCTTTTTCTACGGTTGCAACAGGGTTTTCACAGTCATCGCAACTTAAATAAGTGTTTGGTCTCCAAACATATTTCCCTATTGGCCCTGCAGTTTGTGTTGGGAAGGTAAATACTGGCATCATCGTAACTTTTGTTCCTGTGGATAGTACTAAGTCTGGCCCCAAGGTTACGGAAGGATAAGTGCCTACCGCAACCACCAAATGCGCCGTATCGGCAAAGCAGTGGTAGTTATCGGTCCCAATAATCTGATAGTTTGTAGTGATAGGTGGATTGGCCAATGGTGTTGCAATATTGGTTGCACTTAATCCTGTTGGGGGAAACCATTTATAGTTCGAAGCCCCACTTACGGTTAGTTGATGTGCTGCATCCCCAATACACATGGTGTCGTTACCCGAAGTGATAAGCTTGAATGGCTGAATAACGGCAACTATCATTGTGTCTCTACCTGCACACCCGAATTTATTGTAACCGGCTACCACATACCTTGTAGTGGTTATTGGGTTGGCAATTGGGTTAGGGCAAGTATTGCAACTCAAACCAGTAGATGGTGTCCATTGATAAGTAGCTGCCCCCGTAGTATTTACAAATGCTGTCTGCCCTTTACACAACTGAAAATCGGGATTGGTAACTACTTGCGGTGTAGGATAAACCTTTATTATTGCATTGGCTGCCGTATCATAACAACCGAATGCTGTGCCTACAATCAATTTGGCCGTATAACTTCCTGCCAAGGTATAATAAGCATTTGCAGTAGGCGTATTAGCCGATGATCCATTAGAAAACTTCCAACTGAAATAGGTAGCAGAATCAATGGAAGTAACAACTGCATTATACAATACCGATTGCATAACACAACCTGACGTATCAGCCAATATGCTAGCCTGCGGTGTATTATTTATCTTAATAAAGGTGGGCAGATTCGCCGTGTCGCTACAACCGCTTTTAGACTTCACTATCAATTGTGTTGCCCAAGTATTGGTAGATAGGTAAGTGTGTGTAGGATTTTGCACCAATGATGATTTGCTATCGCCGAAGTTCCATGACCAACTATTTAAGCCTAAGTAAGCCCTAGAAGTATCAACAAAGTTAGCAGTGGTTTTATCACAAGCCCTTAGTTGGTTTACACTAAATCCTGCCTCTACATAGTCTATTGTTATGGTATCCGCTCCCTTTAGTTGAACTTTACAATTACCATTTGCAGCAATCAATGTAACACTCGGTACAAACTTGCCCGATTGTGGATATAGGTAATCTAAAGCTGTATTAGGAAGTGTAGTAATAAACACGCCATTGCCCAAGTTCCAACGCAAGGAGTCTGTACCCGTAACAGTTGCTACCAACTTAACAGGCACTTTGCCACATATAATACCATGGTCGTATACAAAAGAACCCGCTGGACCGTTTACAGTAATCAGTTTGTTAGCTATGTAGTTACAGCCACCTGTATCTACTGCACTCATAGATACATTGTATGCCCTAACCTTTGTAAATGTATGGGTAACCACATTGCCGGTTGTAGTTGTGCCATCATCAAAGTTCCAAGTACAAAGCTTTGTAGAAGTTGCGAAAGTGTTTGTAAATGTAACCGTGAAAGGAACGCAGACACTCACACTATCACTTACTTTTATAAATCCTGGCAAAGACGGCACAATGGTAACTTGCCTGATGGCGGTATCCCTACAAATATTAGCAGATGTATGTTGGCGTACCGCTATCAGTTGCACTGTATCGTTACCAGCATTGGCGTATGAATGGGACGGATTGGTTAACAAAGAACCTTTGCCATCGCCAAAGCTCCATACCAAGCCGGTGGTTGCATCGCTTTTGTTGGTGAAACTAATGGGATGACCAATACATACCGTATCGGGTGTGGCAACAAATGCCGCTTTGGGTGTACTTAATACTTTTATCAATAAACTCCCTGTTGTGTCAGTGCAATTATTTGATGCTTGGTAGGTAATTTTAAAGATACCCACCGTATCATATTGGTGAATCACGGTATCCAACCCTCCTGCATTACCAAAGGTGGTGGCATGGTTGCCATCGCCAAAGTCCCAATTGAAAGTAGAGGCCCCCTTGGTGGTATTGATAAAATGAACATTACTATTTCTGCAATTGGTGAGTTCGTTACCGTTCACGGTAATCCTTAAATCGATGGTACTCTTAGCAACCACTATGGCATACTGCCCAGTATCATTACCACAGTAGTTGTTGGCAATTAGCTTTACGGTAAATGTATCCTGCGCCCCTGTGTGATAAGTATGGGTAACAGGCAAAGAATCAGTTGTTGAAGTAGTTGCACCATCCCCAAACTGCCATAAATACTTGGTACTGTCTCCCCTTGAGGTATTGAAGAATGTATCTACCAATGGGGAACATCCAAAGGTCTTAACTGGTGTAAAGATTGCTTTTGCCTTGGAGCGGACTTTGATATTCTTACTTGCACTAACAGTATCACACTGATTAAAAGCAGTTAGCCTAATGGTATATATTGTATCCTTATTCAAAGGATTGGAAGGGAATACCACTATGCCAGGCTGTATTAATGTGGAAGTGGATGTAGGTGAATATCCATAATCCCAGAAGTAATGGAAACGATTTATTAATGGTGTCAGGTTGGTTAAAGTATCTGCCAATGGTCCACAATTGGCACTATCCGACACCTTAAAGTTGGTAACAGGTTTTGGTGGCGTTACAAACCAATGAGCCAGAGAATCATTCTTACAACCATATTTGCTTACTGCTACCATCTTTATATTAACACTATCACCTGCAGCCACCAATGTATATCCAGGATTAATGCTAGTACTATTACCATACAAAGAATCGTGTGCATACCAACTGTAACTTCCATTTCTAATTATGTCTACAATTGGACTTACTGCAATATTATCAATGGCAAACGGTGCGCATGATGTGTCGGTATTAATTTGCCATTGGGCTTGTGCATCTGGACGAACCAACACCGTAAATACTGGACTTGTGTTTGATTGACTACCCGCACAAAGTTGGCTTGTAACCAGTCGTTTGTAGAAAATATCCTGCGTAACAATAGGTGCAGTGTAGTCCTTTGAGGTTGCTCCGCTAATATCTGTCCAAGGTGTATTTATGGTGTCAGTTGTTTGTTGCCATTGATAAATAAAACTACCATCTGCACCAGAAGGAGTACTACCTGTAAGTAAACCAATTGGAGTATTAATACAAGCCGCTCCACTACCAGTTATGAAATTATTGCCCAAAGGAGGTTGTACATAAACAGTCTTTTCCAAACTAGTACTTGTACAAGGCCCTGCAACTACCAATCTATGTAGCACCACACTAGTATCTGCTGTAAAACTATAACTCGCACTTATTGCATTTGGTATGGCATACCAGCCATTGCCTTGTTTTAGTTCCCACTGATAGCTGTAGGTTCCATTACCTCCACTTGCAGCAATGCCATTTATGGTAACTGCCGCACTATTACAATAGGTTACTGTTGCCGTATCTATTGCATTGGTTAGTGGGTTTAGGTTTGTAATTGTTACGGCATCAGTTGATTTAGAACATACATGGTTATCAATACTCCAAACCAAGGTGTAATTAGTGTTGGCTTTTAATCCCCTGATAAAGGTAGTGGGATTATGAACATCATCGAGCCTGCCAGTATCTACAGAAGAAAATGTCCAAGTGCCTGTTTCTACAGTAGAAGGTGTATTGCCTTCTAAATGATACACAGAGTCTGCACAAAGTGATTTATCCGCACCTGCATTGGCAACAGTAACAGGAGGAACAACCGTTATCTTGATGGCATTACTAAAAACAGTATCGCAAGTACCACTCTTTACTGCACTTCTATACCAAGTGGTTTGAGTAAGATTGCTATAACTAAATTGAGTTCCGGCACTGTTGGGAATATTAGTAAACACAACACTATCTGTGGAAGATTGCCATGTAGGGCTACCAGTATTACCCGTTAATGTAATGTTGCCTGAGTTAGTCCCTTGACAAACCGTGTCTAGCCCTGTGGCAGTTCCTGCATTTGAAGGAGGAGCAACATTTATTTGTAAGTCTTTAGTAACAGAATCAGTACCGCAATGCAGCGTATCTTTTGATACAACCACCAGTCTTACAATAAAGGTATCTTGTACATTATTGAAGGTAATAGAATTAGATTGTACAGCCGTATCTTTCCAAGAGGTTGATGTAAAAGGTCTCTTTATTTGCCATTGTTTTATCTGCCCATAATAGTCAGCATCGCTTATAGCTACAGTTACAGGATTGGATGCACATACATCAACGGATCTTGTAGAAAGAGATTGAGCAATAATAGCTGGCTTATCAAATACTTCGAACTTAATGGTATCGGTGGTAGGCGAACAAACAGTATTATTAATTGCCCATTGAACAAGATAGACCCCACTTTTATCGAAGGTGATGGTGGTGTTTTTGCTTGTACTATTTGCTATTGAAGCATTTGCACCCGTAGGTGGCTGCACTACCAACCAACTACCTGTTTCGTAAGTACGGGAAGCATCCAAATATCCCGATAGATTCCCCGTATTATTGTGAGTAGCTGTGAACCCACAAATCAGTGTATCCTTTGACCCAATTATTTTTGCTTGTGTAATGGATGGTCGTACAGTTACATAAACAGAAGCCATATCTGAAACACAACTATATGCACCGTTTGTATTGGTAGTTATCACTTTATAAGTACCACTATCGCTAGCAGTTGCAGGGCTTTTGATGTATTCTTTTAGTGAACTGGAAAAACTATTTGGCCCAGACCATTGATATGAAATAGAGCCAATACCCGAAGTGGCCGAAGCCGCAGAAAGTACCAATTTACCACCTTCGCACAAAGGAGGAATTGCCGCAATAATTGGGGTAACGGGGGTAGAATCTACTACCAAATTAACGATTGCAGGATCTGAATTACACCCAGAAAGAATAACTTTAAACTGATATGCCCCAGTACCCGCTGTAGTTATATTAGGGATGACTGGATTTTGACTAACACTATTAAAGCCATTTGGTCCAGTCCAGCTATATGTTACACCGCCTACAGAGCTAATGCCCGTAAGCGTGTAGGTATTGCCACTACATATTTCGATTGCACCACTAGCCGTAGGTGCTGCAGGTGGAGTAGGGTCTTTTAAAGTGAAGGGACCGACTTGGTTGGAGATACATCCTGTAGCATCAGTAACGGTTATGTTTGAGTATGTACCTGCGACTAAACCAGAAAAAGTAAGTGTTCCAGTGCCATCAGTTGTAAAAGTTGTGGCAGAAGAAGTTCCGTTATAGTTTACTGTATATGGTTTATTGACAGCAAGACCATTTAATATAATTGAACCAGTGGATGAAGCACAATTAGCAGGTGGATTACTGCTACTAGAACTGATATTGGGTGTTACATTAACAGACACAGCAAAGCTAGCTTCTGGAGACACACAAGTTCCTAATGTAGCTTTTGCTTTATAGTTACCTGCATTGGCAGTGCTAGCAGAAACAACAGAAATAGCATTGGTGCTGTTGGTAGAGTTATCCGGTAATTCCCAGGAATAAGTTATGTTTCCTGATGTTGTGGTTAGAGCCGTAAGGTTAATTGGCGACCCAGTACAAACATTATTAGTTCCAGATATTTGAGGCAAGGAGGGAGTTTGATTTACTACGACTCTGATATTTGTTGCTTGGGATGGGCAATTATTAACTGATGCCACAACCGAGTAAGTACCAGAGTCAGCAATAGTTATCGAATTAATTATAATACTTGTGCCAGTGTTGTTTGAATTGGTTATACCAGCGCCATTCCAAGTGTAAGAAGCATTATTTATAGGGCTACTTATTGAAAGTTGTAGTGTATTACCACTGCATAATATCTGAGGTGTGGCCTGTGCTACAGTCGGTGCAGCAGGCGATGTAGGTGCAGACAAACTTACAGATAATGCATTTGAAGTACAACCTGTAATATTGGTTACTGTGATATTGTTATAACTACCTGCCGAAAGCCCAGATATTTTAAACTGCCCATTTCCATCAGAGACTGCTTTTGAATACTTAACGGTATTATTATAACTCAAAGAATAAGTTGCATTCTTATCCAATCCACTTAAAATAATGTATCCATCGCTACTGCCACAACTGCTGGGCGTCCCTGTAGTTGCAGAAATTGAAGGTGCTTCTGCAACTGTAATCTTCTGAAATGCTGTAGTTGTGCCACATTCGGTATTTGAAACATCTAATTTTACATTATTAATACCTGAACTAAAACTAATCGCTCCTGGGTTAGCAGATGTAGAGGTTGAGGGTGTGCCACCTTGAAATGACCAATTGTATGCGAGGTTGGTGCCACCGCAGCCTAATACATTTGCCATTGGATTTACACTTTGACCAGCACATCCCCCTGAAACGGACAATGACACATCTGGTTTTCTACGAGCCGTAATGGTTTGACTATTGGATGTAGTAGATGGACAGCCCCCTGATAACGTCAGACTAACTTGGTATGTACCTTCATTATTAAATTGTAAAATAGGATTATTCAGAGAAGGGTTTGTGTTGGTGAGGTAGGAAAAGTCATTTAAAGAATCTTTAGAACAGGAGCTATTTATCTTAGTAACATTCCACTTTACAATATTTAAACCACAAGTCGATAAAGTTGAAGTATTTGAAAAATTAGAAGTGAAGGGTATACATCCAACAAGATTTGGGATATTAAAAGAAATAACAGGGGGTTCTTGAACACAAATCATTTTTGTAAGAGTATCACGGCTACACCCGTTAATTGTTATTAGTGCAACTTGATAAACACCAGCTTTGTTAAATTTTATATTTAATACATTAGACCCCCATGTTGCGGGATCATTTAGTAATGGAGACTTGTCCCCCATTACTCCCGATGTAATTGTAAACCCACTCGTTGGTATTATATTCCAGTTAATTGCAGTTGTTGAATTACAAACTCCTTTATTACTAACAGAAATACCATTAATAGTAGTATTTGTGAAAGTTGTTTGAGTATTTGTACAAGTAATAGTATCTGGGGCAACAGAAAAATTAGCTTTAGATTTTTGACATGTAGTAATGGGGTCAACAGTACTTCCAGAAGTACCACATGGATTGCTGTAAGTCATCGTAATCCAAAATGAGTTGGGTATTGTTTTGGGAATACTTGCACCACAAGACGAGAATGCAAAAACATGCGAATAATTGGTGAGACCTGGGTAAGATGAGTCTACAAATGCTGGAGTACCATCATTACTTGTAAATGTGTAGACAGTGCCGGGTGGATTTAAAGCTGTATTGGTAATTGGAAAATCAATTGTCGCTGGTATATTTAAACCAATTGTACCTCCAGGTTGGTTAATGGCTCCAGCTGGATTACTACCATCATAAACGCGATAAGTATGGGATGTTGTGCAACTATTACCATTTGAAACTTTGAAAACTAAGTTTGAATACCCTAATCTATTATAGTTGTGTTGGAGAGTTCCATCTAATGGAAAACCCAAATTATCAGTATTTAATACTGTGGTGCCATCCCCCCAATCTATTGAATATTGAGTATTAGAAGTTGTTGATTTATTTTTGATTGTTATTGCAAAAGCGGTGTTTCCACAATTGACGAAAGGATCAGTATTTGCATCATGTCCAATATCTATTATTGTAGCATCGGGTAATTGCTTAATTGTAACCTGTTGATTAGTACTCGCCTGACACCCATTTCCATCTGTAATAGTTTCTTTTACATTATAGTTATCTGAACCGGTTCCTGTTTTCTGCGGAAAAGAGTGTGAAGGGTTTTGACTATTAGTAACACTACTCCCATCACCAAAATCCCAACTATATTTCATTCCTGAATTCTTGTCGGTAAATAACACACCAATATTTGCGCAACTGTTATTACTAATGAAGGTAAATGGCGTTACGGATGGGTTATTGTTTATTGTTATTGATAGTGTATTTGACGTGTCAAAAGTATTGCCAGCTTTAACCACCAACCTATAATCACCATTTGACTGTGCCGAATAAGTGGTACCACTCCCTAATGTATTCCATGTTCCACTAGCACTTTGTTGCCAACTATAATTGTCTATTGTAGGGACATACCCACTTTTTGCTTGTAAAACAATAGTACCACCACTACAGAACGACAATTTACCATTGGTAGACTCTATTGCAAGCTTTTGTGCTATTGCACTAGCAACACCAACCATAATCACCATCACCACCAAACTAACTCTCAGTAAAAATTTATTCATCTTGGTCATTTAAAAAGAAAAGGAAAAGGGATTCATCAAACTAAAATTATTATAACCACCTAGCTACACCCCCATGATGCGAACAAGTACCACGATGGTTGCGGCTAAAGCTGTAACTACCATCCCTGCAAACAGCCGTAGCTCCTTCGGGTGCAGCATCGTACTTGGTGGGACTCTGTACCCTATTGCCATCTACATTGGTGTAATATCTTTTTTGCCCATTATTCCTAGGTGATTGTACTTGTTTGGTGGTTGGCTGGTAAACATTTGTTTCCTCATTAGTTTGGCGTAAGTAAGCAGCATTTACAAAGCCCACTTTTCCATTGTAGTTCACCACATACCATCCATCGGCACTGTCTTGTAGGGTTACGGTCGCACCTTTTGGAATAATAGCCTTTCTCTCAGAAGCGATGCTAGCTTCCGTCCGCATATAGGCAGTAGTTACGGCTGTTGCATCCTGTGCAAAGACTGCCTTACCGGTAAACAGCAGGAAAATTAATAAGAATAGTGGCCTCATATTAGTTCTTAGTTTATGTTATTAGTCGAAAGTTGAAACTCAAAAGTCGATAAACAATAGTTGATAGAGTGTATTAAATTTAAGCTAGCAGAAAGAGAAAGGTCGTTTCAGTTTCTGTTTTACTTATTACCTACAATTTAACACCTACAATCCCCAAGTCATTCTTTCAATGATAAAATGTCTCTCCGATGGATTAAATAAATGGTCTCTCCTCTCTGTTCTTGTCTCTATTATTTTTAGCAGTTCATACGTTTTGGTATGTTCTTACTATGATAACATTTGATTCACTTATTAGTCGGCAAACATAGGGATAAAAGCGGCAAGTAGATTTAGTTGATAGTATTTGGTGCATAAAAGATTTTCGCTTTTAAGACGCATTGATATGCGTCTCTACATTCGCAACATAATTTATAAAGCGAAAAACTTTTATGCGCCCATAGTATTTGAATGAACATTTAAACTTTTGTAGAAGGTATAATAACTTTTTTATTTGTTTTCAATAACCAGACTCTGTAAACTTTTCAAGGAATTGTGTAACGATTAAAGTGTGCCCATCAGTGAGTTTTGCTGCTTACTAAAAAGTATATTATGACACAGTTTATTAAGATTAAAACAGCGCTAAGCCCTGCAACCGTTGCTCTAATTAAAACGGTTATTGCCGACGCACACGCTGGGATTGATCCTATTAAAATTATCCTCACAGCCTCGCAAGCCAAAGGGTAGTATAGAGTTGGTGCGGTGAGAACTTCTGAAATTAGTGTGATAGTGGCTAAACTGATGATGGCTCACTAAATAACTATCCCTGCCTCTTTTACCATGGCAAAATTTAATGCTTTACGCAAGAAGGAACCGATTGCGATTCGCTTGAAGCTATGTTTTTAGCATTGGCGGCTATTGTAGGTGCGCATGGAAATATAGTGCAGAACAACAGAATGTTTTGGGCTTTACAGTGTTTTGATAATGCCAGAATGATAGGCAAAACAAATGCTGAAATTGCAGAAATAGTGGCAGAGATTACCACTGAGTTCTTTACCAAAACCGCTGCTGCTAAGATAGTGGCTTCGGTTTACACCATTGCCCCTTCGGCTAGTATTACCATTACATGGGTTGCTACAAACAAGTATTTCACAAACCATGGCACTACCATTCTTAGCTTCTTAAAAGTAGGTGCTTCTGCAACTGAATTAATTACTGTTTACCCAGGCTCTGGAGCATTGATACCTTTATCGTGGACTAAGATTGTAGTAACTAATGTGAGTGCCTTGGCTGAAGGTGCCTTTAGTTTGTTCGTGAGTTAATAGATAATTTAAAATTGATAATTGATAGGGTTGGTTCTTAGTTGAATCAACCCTTTTTTATGTTCTTTACCTTATTGTAGTGTAATAATTACCTCTTTTTTGTTGATGCGTACCACCTGCTATCATGCTGCGAACCATGAACTACTATGGTAGATGCCATCAACTTTCATGGCATGCCATCAATTTTGTTGATGACTGCCATCAACTCTTACGGTAGTTGCCACCAACTTTCATGGTATGCCATCGATTTTGTTGATGGCTGCCATCAACTCTTATGGTGGTTGTCACCAAACTTCATGGTGACTGCCATCAACTACCACAGCAGCTACCACAAAACTTCATGGTTGCGCCCCCCAAACTTCATGGTGACTGCCATCAAACTTCATGCTTGCTACTACCCAAAAAATGAACGCTGCCATCAATATTTATGGTGGCTTTATAAATAAATAAATAAAAGAAGTTAATCTAATTTACCTTACCACTACCCTACTCTTCTTCACCAAGATGCCTTCTTTTACAACCGTTACTTCGTAGCTGCCGGCAGCAATATCCCCTGCAAATACAATAGCTAGCTTACTAAAGGCCGCATTATTTGCAACCGTCTTTCTAAGTACAGTCTTTCCTAGCGTATTATATAGTACCACTTCGTAATTTCCCGAAGGCATATCTTTAAGTTCTACCGTAAACTTCTTATCTATTATCAACGAAGGATAAACTTTTACATATTTACTTTCGGTAGTATTTAGCTGGATAGTTTTACTGTAAACAGTTTTGCCAAAAGCACTTACTACCTTGATGCGGTAGTAGTTGGCACCTGCTGCTAGGTTGGCATCTATTGCACTGTAGTTGGCGGCGTTAGTGGCTTCTACCGTTGCAATGCTGTTGAATGTATTGCCGTCTGTACTCTTTTCTACTGTGTAATACTTATTATCATTGGCATTGGCAATGCTCCATTTGATGGTTGCCATACCATTGTTTATTTCTCCATCAACATTTATAAAGCTGATAGGCAAGGTGGTATTTCCATTTACTAAAAGTTGGAATCTACTCATTCCCTTACTCAAGGTATCACTGGTAATGTTGAACTGATAAGTAGGATTAGCCAATAAATCTTGCGTTGTGTTTAGGAAATTATCTTTCAATAACACATTGGTAGATTGTGCATCGAAGCTTGTAATATCGGATGCTTTTAGGGTAAATGTACCAATAGCTCTACTCTTTACTTGTAAGTTAATGGTATCACTATTAGCCTCTGGCCTTGTAGCAATGGCAAACGCCAATCCGTTTTTAAGGGTTGCAAGGGTTTGACTACCCGAACTTAAAGACTGTGCATCCCACTCTGGATTGTAAACCTTAGTTCCATTAGCATTGAACCTGATAGCTGTTTCATCTTGCCTATTATTGGTAGCGGAATAGATACCCAAACGAATCATTTTGCTACTTCCCGTACCAAAGTATTGGGTATTTGGTACAGTGCCCGTAGTTTTATGAGACTCCTTGAAGGTGATAGAACCCGTAGTTTTTGCCTGAACAAAGAATGCTTGTCCACTTGCTACGTAATCACCGTTGGTATTGTCAAAACCGCTTATGGCATTTACAATAACTCCTTGTGAGTAAGTAGTAAAGTTGCCTGACGTGATAAAAGGAGAATACGTCCACATTTTATTGTACAATAAGCTACTGTTACTAGCATCGGTTGCTACAGCTGAGAGGCTTATTTGCGATGGGTAAGGATTACCCACCAATGTAAATGCACTTACAGCAGGGTCATTCAGTGTAACAGATTTGTTGCCAGTAGTTACAGAACCTGAAGCACTAAGCGTTACTGCCTCTGGTGTAGACGGAGTTGAATTACCTAATTGATTGGCACAACTAGTGGTTGCACTATTCCTATCTCCACGAACATTAACAGAATACCCAATACCTGGTGTAAGATTAGTACTTTCTGTATTAGCCACACCTACATAATGACTACCACCTACAGTAGCAGCTGAATAGTAAGTGATGGTTGCGGCATTGGTTGAAGTAACATCAAAACCATTGCTATTGTATTTATCAGTTGTACCACCACTACCTGTAGTAGTTCCGCAAGCGGCACCACCTGTTCCTGAGCCGGTTACATACATCTGCTGTTGCCAAGCATTGCGTATGCTTTGCGTTACAGGGCTAGCGATAAAGCTGAACCTACGAGCTGATTTTGCTGTGATATACCGCTGAACGGTAACATCGCCAGTTATTGAACCAAGCACATTATCTATCCTAGCAGTACCAGCACTTGTAGATAGTATTGTTAAGTAACCACCTGTAGTTAATGCACCTGCCGTAGGGTAAAGCGTTCCAGAAATGTTCAATGCGCCACCAAGTGTTACACCTGCACTATTGTTTATTTGTAGTTTGTTTATGGTATTGCTAGCAAAAGTATTTGCAGCAATTGTTTGTTCAGCAGAACCTGCATAGCAAACTATTCCATTGATAGTAACAGTTCCACCATTGTTAGTGATTGCCCCTGTGAGTAGTAAGCTATCCGTACTATTTACGGTGAATGAACCGCCAGTAATAGTCATATTCTTCATAGAGGTTTTAGCACTACTAGCCAATACCGGATAGTTTGGCGCAGCGGCAGCAATGGTAATGTTTGCCGTTGCATTAGGTACAATAGTGTTTTGCCAGTTGCTTGCATTATTGTAATTGGTACTTGTAGTACCTACCCAGGTGGCAGAAGCGGTAGTAGAATCGACAGTGAAACTGGTAGATGAACCGACAAAATAAACAGAAGGCAAGGCTTGATTGACTACATTAAACTGAGTGGCATTGCTGCTATATGATAAAGTAACCGTAAGGCTTGTTAACAGTTGCGTTGGATCTGAAACTGTAACTGTTAGCGGATTTTGGTTCATATTACTTAGCATCAACGCACATGGTTGATTTACCTTAACCGTAATACCAGAGGTTGGGTCGATAATGCTAGAAGCTGAATCAAAGATAACCTGCATCATATTTAATCCATTGTGCTTAACTGCTTGTACATACTTTGTATTAGATAAAATATTGATTGTACTCAATGGATTGTAACTCTGCATGGTACTGTAAGAGATGCCAGGAGCCACAATGTATTGATAAGAAGCAGATGATGGCGCAGAACCATGACCGAGAGACAATAAGAAGATGTCGCTTGTATCTGGTCTTGCAGCACTTAATGTGTCTGTTCTAGACCAGTTGCCATACACGCTATCTTGTTTAATAGAAACATTACCGCCAGCAGGGAAGAAGTACCCAATACTATCATGGAACACACTATAGATGTTGGTACCTGTTACGGTAGTAGGGTTTGCATCTGTAGGAGGTGTAAAGGTGGTGAATGAGCCGCCTGCTGTATTGTTGTAATAGATAGGCCCATTAATGTTTGTCTGATTTACACTTGTATTTACATTTAAACTCTTACTACTTTTAATATTAGCACCTAAACAAACAACAGCACTATCAAAAAAGAACCAAGACTTATTTCCTGACACATTATTATAGTTGAGCGAGAAGGTGGATGCACCATACTTTCCATCGCTTACACCTCCTACAAACTTAGTAATACCTGTACTAGAAGCGCCAGAATTTGGATTAAACTGTGTAACTGATTGACCGGTTCCATCCAAAGAATCGCTCATAGTAATTCCTGGTACAAAATTCCAGTTCCAGTTAGGAAAAGTGCTTTCATATTCGTTACCCTGAACCAAGATACAAGTTGCACCTTCTGTTGCAAATATTCCCAACAAGTTTTGGTCATTGATAGATTCACTTCTGTTGGTTCTTGTAGATACACCACGCACGGAGAAATTGAAGTTTGGTCGTTTGTGAATGGTGTAATCAGTTGTATAATAGTGTGTATGAATAGTATCAGTGTACACCGGTGAATAGGTTGCACTATTTGCAGCATCCTTAGCATAATTAGCTTGGTGTATTGGATTCGGATCTACCAATATACCCATTGTAGCTGCTATGCTATCAATGCCATTGTTTCTATAAACACCTATCTCTCTACCACTACCATTAAAGTCTTTGTACTTACCCCTTGCCGCAGCATAATACGTATTGTGTATGTAGTTATAAGCAGTATCCAATTGAGATTGTCTCATTGCATAACTACTTGACTTTAAATAATTAGCAATAGTTATAACTGCTTCGGCCCACACAGCGCCATATTGTTCAGTATATAATTGTGCATAATGCTGCATGAAGGAGTTATCCTGTTTCAATCCTTCAGGGGTACTTTGTTTGTAATCAAGGGTTGTTACCACAGCTTGAATGGCAGTATCTAATACTGTAGGGCTTTTTACCAATGCACCCCAGTTTAACCAATAAGAAGAAATATTTATTGCGTTTGCACCAGTCATTGCGGTAGGCAAAGTATTTCCATCAAATTTGTGCGTACCTGCATAGGTTCCAATAGCTGTTGATCGCTTAGCAAACAAATTACTTATGGCATATTGTTCTACACTAGACCAACCTGTTGTGTCCACATTTGTCCCTATTCCTCTCATCAACACTAGCACCTGTCCAAGAGCATTCGTGTAATCAACTGTAGGATAATGCCAGTTATTTACTGTGTATGTTTTTACATGATCAACCCACCAAACAAGCGACTTCTTTATAGCTGAATATACTGCGGGATTATTATAAGAGCTTTTATCAATTCCACCATTGATGTAAGTATAATTGTTGGTGTAAGCAGTTGCCATCTTCAATACATACTGAATATGGTTATAATATACTATATCCAAATTTACAGTATTGCTAGTGTTGTCGACATAGTTCAAGGTATTAAATACGCTATCCGTCATCCCACCATTAAGGTATCCATAAGTGCTAGAGTTGTAGGAGCTTAGAGGTACATATAGGTTTTGTATTGCTGTCATATTAGCCAAAAGAGTATCAAAAACATTTGGTGTAGCAGGTGTTAAATAGTTAGAGAAACTACTTGTACCTGTACCTATACTATTTGTTGCACTAACTTTAAACCTATAAGTTGTACCATTGGTCAATCCTGTAACTGTATAAGGACTAGTACTAATACCTGTTATTGCAGTTTGTGCAGTAGCACCAATGTATGGTGTAATAGTATAACTAGTAACCATAGCACCATTTGAAACAGAAGCGAAACCAATTGTTGCTTGTGAATTTCCGCCATTAAGGGAGGTAATAGATGGTGTAGGCGCACCAGCAGCAAAGGAATATTGATTTCCTATAATATACAAACTTGAACTGCTAGTAGGTAGTGTTAAGGCTGAAATTGTAGAAACCGAATAAGGGTCACCACCAGACACACTACCTAATGTAGTTTCAGAATAGGCGCCGCTTGTATAAATACCTGCAACCACTGTATTACTTGCTAAATAACTACTTTCTGCATTATTACTGTTATATTGAAATGTGATATTTGATGTACTGGCTGTACTTGACAAAATAGACCATTGCATACCTACCACTGAATTAGGGTTGATTGGGGTATTGGTAATTGTTAGTCCAAAACCAACAGTAACATTAGGGGAATTTGTTGTTCCAGTAAAGGTAATAGGGACATAATTGGCTGAAATTCCGACTGGAAATACGGTTGCACTTGTACCTACATTGTTAATAGTAAGCGTACCTGTTCCTGAAGAAAAATGATAAATGTAACTGCTTGAACTAAAGCCTACAGGCGCACTTGCCAATACTAAGTTATAACTATAAACATTGAATAGACCATTAGTAAGTGTCATAGTTCCATTAATGACTGCATTTCCAGCCAAGGCAGAAATATAAGAGCTGCTATTTATCTGCACATTACCCAAATTGATAGTTCCGGTACTGGCACCAATATAGTGGGTATCTGATCCACCAGTAATAATCAATTGACCAGAACCTGTATGTGTGCCAGTACCTGTGACATTATCATAAACAGTTATTGTATTGCCACCGTCGTTTAATGTTCCTGCGGTTAAAACCAAATTTCCATTTATAGTTAGATTGCCAAGCGCCGTAACAGAAACACTAGAGCCAGTATTGTTGATAGTTAGGTTATTGAAGGTAAACGCAGGTATTGACTGAGCAGTTGTGCCATTGAACACAATAGTACCTTGACTTACAGATGTGTTACTTCCTGCTGCAAAAGTATTTCCAATGTTGATGGTACCTGTTGGATAAATAAATGTGGTTGCGCTACTCAAGTCGAGATTATAGAAAGACACAGATGAAAGAGATGCCGATGTATAAGAATTTATCATTGATTGGCTTGTACCAGTAAACTTAACAGTAGTTGAATTGGTAACGAAACTGCTTATGTTATCAACTGTGAGGGTGCCTGCTATTGAAATAGTACCAGTTTCACCTGTATTTCCCCAGTTGATGGTGTGAGCTGATGCCCCACTTGTTCCATTGTCAACAGTTAGGTTATTATAGTTACCTGGAGTAATACGTGGATTGCCACTATTGCCATAAATAAAGGTTCCACCCCAAGTTAGACCAGATGGAATTTTGTATGTGGCATTGGTACTAGTATTAGCTAATATGAATGTTCCACTACCTGTAGAACCAGTTGAACTTCCGGTTATTAAATTAGTAGAAACTGAACCTAGACTTAAAGTACTTCCTGTATTTAAAGTTATAGTACTATTAACGGTGATAGTACCAGAAACAGTATCCACTCCACTAGTATTGCTAATAGTTAATCCGCCATTATAAATACCTGATAATACAGTTTGAGCACCAGTTGTTTTATTGAAATTAACATTCATTGACCATGTTCTACCTGTTGGTATTGGTAAAGCATTTTTTGATTGGGTATTGATAGTTCCACTACCACTTGTTGTTAAAGTAGCACAAACCAATCTGTTGCTACCCAAATCGAGGGTATTGCCACTGTTTACCGTTACAGATCCGTTTGTACTGAGGGTAAGCGTGTTTGCAGAAGTACCTAGACTAACCGTAAGCCCATTATTCTGCACAGCAATACCTCCAATTGTTTGAGATGCGAATGAAGGACTAATATCTACTGACGTTCCCGGTGTATTTGCTCCATCAATATTATTACCATCAAATGTTACTACATCACCAACACTTGGAACAGATCCTGTACTCCAATTGGCTGCGTTATTCCAGTCACCATTACTACCACCTACCCAATACACACTTTGGAAAGTGATGTTTGTATTATTACCTCCATTTATAGAACTTGTGGTTACAATAGGAGTAACATTACTATTTAATATATCAGTAATGCTACAATAAGAAACTGAGGAAGCAGTAGGGTTAATCGTTGCCTGAGCTCCTAGAATTGTAGATTTTACAGTTAATACACTTCCAGTAGTGCCAGTTAATGTAAGCGTTCCTGTTACATTTTGAGTGGTGCCAGCAGTAAATTGAAGTGTAGCTCCTCCAGTTACATCAGTCAAATTATAGAAGGTATTATTTCCAGATACTGTTTGTGTACCAGTTCCGTTAAAGGTTACTGTTCCACTTTGGGTATTTAAAGTACCGCCTGTATTGGCCAAGTTACCTCCTATTGATAATGAATAATTGGATGAACTAACATCTAAAGTGCCTGAAGTTAACGTAAGGTTACCGGTTACTGCTAGTGCACTAGCCAAAGTGGCATTGGTTGAATTGCTGACTGTTAAAGCATTAAAAGATTGTCCACCAGCCGTAATAGTGCTAGCACCACCTCCATTAAAGTTTGTAGAAATATTCGTTGAAGTAAATATACTGTTGGCAGCTACTGTCCAATTACCTCCTACATTGAGTACAGAATTACCTGAAGAGGAAGATAATGTTGCCGTATTGGTACTATTGTTTCCCTGTACCAGTACATCACCAAGAACAGTTATAGTAGGCGCAGTTGTTGTACCTAAAGAAACTACTATTGGATTACTGGTTGAAATTCCCCCATTAAAATAATATGGAGAAGTACCTGTACCGATAACTAATGCACCTATGTTTATATTGGAAGATACACTATTTTCTATCTGCAAAGTTCTTGGTGTGGAGTTGCCAGAATTGACAATAAAAAAAGTATCCAGTATAGCTGTAGGATTAAAAAAGTTTGTAGAAGAAGAGTTTGAAGGGCAATTGTAAATAACCTTTCTAAATGATTGATTTGTTCCAGAAGCTATGGTATTAGCTCCCTTAGTACCAGTATAATATAAAGTTGAAGCAGCAACCCAAGTCATTGTAGGGATAGTTCCATTGATGGTGTTATGGTTATAAACACCTTGACCTCCAATTGTCCAAGTACCACTACCACTAAGCGACGTGGCTGTACTACTGTTTTGATTACCGTTGGTAAACCAACCATTAATTGCGATTATGCCATTATTGGTTATTGTTCCATTTGCTGAATTAAAATTGAAGACAGCATTGTTTGTACCCGATGAAATAGAAGAACCGGTACCAGCAGCAATTGTATAGGTTGCATTTGCAGATGCCGTAAATGCACTTGATACTGTAACAAGGGTTGCAGCAGGCTGGGTAAGGCTAATCGTGTTTGTACCATCCCCTACAGTTAATATAGAAGCAGTAAGTGAGGCAGGAATGACCACTCCCCCATTATATAAATTTAATGTTCCAAAAGTTAAACCAGATGAGATAGTTTGTGATCCACTACCATTTATGTTAACTGTACTACTGGTTACTACATATCCACCTGTACCGAATGTAGCTGTTGCTGAAAGATTTCCTGCTATACCTAATGTTCCACTACTTGCAAATGTCAAGTTGTTTGAAGAGGAATAAGCACCGCTTAATGATAGGTTATTGTAATTGAAGGCTGGTACAGTTTGGCTAGCAGAACCATTAAAGTTTATTGTTCCTTGACTAGCGGTTGTAATGCTAGCAGGTGTAAAGCTTCCTGCAATACCAACAATACCACTTGGGAATGTTAGCCCGGTAGCACTTGTGAGGTTCAAATTAAAATAATTGAAAACCGGTATTGACTGGCTAGAGCCATTGAAATTAATAGTACCTTGACTAGCAGCGGTGATACTGGATGGAGTAAATGCTCCTGCAATACCAACTGTTCCACTTGGAAATAATGTGCCAGATGCACTCGTCAGATTCAAACTGTAATAGTTAAGTGCTGGTATAGTTTGACTGGCCCCATTAAAGAATACTGTTCCGCTTCTTGGTATAAATGCCGCCCCGTTTGTAAATGTTCCCCCAATAGTTAAGGAATAGTTTGAAGCACTCATATCCAAAGTCCCCCCAGCAGTTGTAGTCAAATTACCGTTTACAATAATGTTGCCTCCAGCAGTTTGTGTGCCACTAGCATTGCTCAACATTAGGTTTGTATAAGTAGTTCCTACTATGGTTTGCCCTCCCGTTGCATAGTTTACTGTACCATTATAGGTAACTGCCGGAATTGGTGTTGCACTTGTAGAAGATGTTTTTATAGTTCCTGTGTTGCTTACAGAAAAAGAACCGCCTCCTGTTAATTGAAAAGTACTCATATCAAATGTTGTACTGATGGTGCTAGTGGTCAATGTTCCATTTACAGTAATTGTACCTAGTGCCGTATTTGTTCCAGCAGAAAGCGTTAAGTTGTTGTAAGTGGCAGCCGCTACATAAGGTTCTGCAACTGAATAAGTAACATTTCCTAAACTTGTAAATGCAGCTGCAATTGGCGGATTCACTATACAAGAAGTTTTGATAGTACCGGTACTATTCGTAATTGCACCAGTTGTGGATTGTGTAAGTTGGTGTAAATTCAAGTCTAAGGTAAAGCCATTAGTATTTAATGAGCCTCCTGTATTAATTTGGAAGGTTCTGGTAGTTGTTCCCGAATTTGCAAGTGTAACATTTCCTGTAAGGGTATATGCCTTGTTTGTGCCAATTGTGATGTTAGTTTTTCCAAATTCATTGGTACCTGAATTGTTTATTTGTAAGTTTCCTGTGGTTCCATTGAGCGTGAAACTAAATGAGTTGCCACCTCCAGAATTTGTAATTCCTCCAGTACCTGATACGGATAGATTTCTACCAATAGTAACTGAACCACTTGAGTTTACATTGGTAAGAACAAGACTACCACTACCAGAAAGAATCAAATCGTTAGTTATGGTAAACGTAGAGTTTGTGAATGTAGTAGTACCCGCAGAAATGGCAATGCTGTTATAAGTACCACTAGGTAATGTTCCAGAAGTACCACCACCAAGTGACAAAGATGTTGAATTTGCTGAAAATGTACCAACTGTAAAAAGCCCAGTTATAGATAAAGTACCCGGTGCAGTAAAAGACCCCGAGTTTGATAAAGCACCATTCACTGTCAACGAAGCTAAGGAGTTACCACTTAAAGTACCCGCTGTGATGGTTAGTGATGATGCTGTTGTATTACTACTTGCAGCGAGTGTAATCGTATTACCAGAAGAATTAATTGTTATTGCATTAAAAATTGTAGTGCCAGTAATTGAACTTGTTCCATTAAAATTAACTGTACCTGCTTGAGATAAAAAACTAGTACTTAAATTCCCAATCCAATTACCTCCAACTGTTAAAGAATAATTGTTTGCGGAAGTAACGTCAAACACGCCCGTGCTTGTAGGAAGAGTTAAGTTTCCAGTTACAACAATTACACCACCGGCAGTTTGAGTTCCACTTGTATTACCTAATGTTAGATTATAATAGGTAAACGCTGGTATTGTTTGTCCCCCAGTAGTATTATTGAAGCTAATTAATCCTTGTGTAGCATAATTGGAAATGTTTGTTCCAGGTGTAAATGTGCTTGATATATTAGTTGTCCCAGAAGGAAAAGCAAACCCAGTTGCTCCACTGATATCTAAATTATAAAAGGAGATATTATTAGTTGGATTAGAACCATAAAGCGACACAACAGATTGGTTACTTCCAGTAAATTGAACGGTGTTGGTGTTTACAGTAAAAGAACTAACATTATCTACACTAAAAGCACCTGAGATGCTAATTGTTTCATTTGAAGCAACTCCATTGCCCCAGTTTATAGCATGTGAAGTAACCCCACTGGTACCATTATCAACTGTTAGGTTTGTGTAACTGCCAGGAACTATACGAGGGTTATTATTTATATAATAAACAACCGTACCTGCCCAAGTTAATCCATTGGTTAATTTATAAGTAGTATTAATATTCCCCGTTTTAAGTGTACCACTACCAGTAGAACCTATATTACTTGTTGTTCCAGAAACTGTTAATGAGTTAGAGGCGCCTAAGTCTAGTATACTCCCAGCATTCAACGTAAGCGGAACATTTGCAAGGACTATATTTCCAGATGCAGTATTTGTACCACTAGTGTTGCTAATTGTTAAGCCATTATTATAGGTGCCAGCCATTACCGTTTGTGAGCCTCCAGTGTTATTATATGTAACACCGAAAGACCATGTTCTTCCTGTAGGTATAGGTGTTGAAGAGGTAGATTGAGTAAATAACGATCCAGTCCCACTTGTAGTTATTGAGGAACCAGAAAGCATATTTGTTCCCATATCTAACCCAATACCTGAATTAATCTGCAATGCACCATTAATTGTTATTGTTCCTGCGGCTGTGTTGGTAACATTTGAAGTATTAGCTAATGTTAGGTTATTGTATGTGAATGCTGGTATTGATTGAATAGCTGCCCCATTAAATTGAAAAGTATTGCTAGTTACTGTATAAACGCCACTAGAAAAAGTAGCTATTGGACTGAATGTTCCCGCTACACTAATTGTTCCCCCACTTATCAAAGTAACGTTATTTGTAGTTCTTGTTCCAGAGATTGTTAGGTTAGAATATGAACCAGCAACCACGGTTTGTGCGCCTGTTCCATTATAATTAACCCCAAACGACCATGATATTCCTGTAGGCACAGGCGAAATGGAAGTAGCACCGGCTAATAAGGTACCCGTACCCATAGTGGTTAATGCAGACGCATTTGTTAAAACATTGGAGCTCAGATCAAGCGTGGCTCCGTTTGCAATGTTTAATTGATTGCTTACCCCAATAGCACCAGATGCTGTAACGTTTACTCCTGTGTTTGTAATAGATAAATTATAAAAAGTCATCTTTGGTATCGACTGAGAACCTGTACCATTAAGAGTAAAAGTTGTTTGATTGGGAATAGTTGTAACGGTACTTACTGAACTTAGCGTCCCTGAAACAGAAATAGTACCTGTTTCAGAGGAAGAATTACCCAAATTTATCGTACCAGCCGTTCCATTATCAATATCCAAGTTAGTATAAACGCCAGGAACAATCCTATTGTTACCAAAACTACCATACCGCACAGTGCCACCCCAAGTTAATCCTGAAGGAATGATATAAGATGATGCACTGTTACTACGTAGAATCAAAATTCCACTACCAGTAGAGCCAGTAAAAGACGTTCCACTAATAATACCAAAGGATGTAAGAACAGTAACACCTGAATAAGTGCCCAAATCCAGAGTGCTTCCTGTATTTAATTTAAGTACATTGCCAATAGTAAGATTTCCTGTTGCTGTATTCGTTCCAGTACTACTTGTTGTCATTGTCAATCCGCCAGTGTAAGTACCCGTAACAACGGATTGCCCGCCTGTAGCATTATTATATTCAACTACAAACGACCATATTTTACTGGCAGTAATAGGAGTTGTACCGGTATTTTGCGTTTTTAATGTACCAGATCCAGAAGTGGTAAAAGTGGCACCAGTTGTTAATGAATAAGTTGCCATATCTAATATAGCATTGTTATTGATGGTCAGAGTGCTTCCTGATGCAATGGTAAGACCACCACTTCCTACTACTACCGAAGCAGTAGTATTACTAATAGAGAGATTAGCAAAAGTGATTGTGCCAGAAATTGTTTGCGTTGTACCAGCAGTACCATTAAAATTGACAGTAGTATTTGTAGATGTGAATGTACTATTACTAGCGCCTAATGTAAAACTACCTGTAACATTTAAAGTACAACTAGTTGAGGTAACTAAAGAAGCAAGACCAGATGCCCAACCTTGTATGGTTACATTTCCAGCAGAAATAGTAGGGGCTTGAGAATTAGTGTAATAAAGTGTAAAATTAGCAACACCACCATTAGCTGTACCAATACCACCATTAAAATTATAGCTATTTGCACTTGTACTACCAACAATAATATTTCCAACTGGGATGGTTGTGCTTGAAGTATTTGTATTTGAAAGGTAGAACGTTTTTGTAGTTCCACTGTTTAAAATTACCAAAGAACCATTTATTGCAATAGGGTTTAGTGCTCCTGTTGTACCATTTGCAGATTGACCGGTACAGCTGTAGATTACGTTATAAAAAGATTGACTTGTATTAGAGGGCATATTTGTCATAGATGTAAGCCCTGTAATATAATAGGTTGAACCAGTGGTCCAAGTGGCTATTGAGGGTATTGTTCCACCGTCTGCACTATGTTGATATACACCATTTGCTCCAATGTTCCAAGTTCCTCCAAAAGCTGTTGAATAAGTACTACCATTATTGAACCAACCGTTAATGTTAATCGTACCACTATTTGTTATCGCACCACTAGCAGATGTAAAATTAATCACGGCATTATTTGAACCAGAAGAGGTAGAGCCACCTGTTCCTGCAACTATGTTGTAAGTAGCGTTTGCTGCAACAGTAAAGGTGCTAGTAACATTTAATACTGTTGCCGCAGGTTGAGATAAACTTATTGCATTTGTTCCATCGCCAATTTGAAATATTGTTGAAGTAAGTGCTGCTGGCATTGTAACACTTCCGTTGTAGATATTGACAGTGCCAAATGTGAGGCCACTAGATATAGTTTGTGTACCAGTACCATTAAAAGTTACAGCTACACTCCCACTAGTATTTCCTGTGTAAGTAAAAATACTGTAGGTGGCATCCGAAATAGAAAAGTTACCTTGTATTTTCAAACTACAACCATTACCAGTTGTTAAGGTTGCTGGGGCACTATTTGTTGCATTACCTTGTATCGAAACATTACCAGTAACATTTATTATTGGAGTTCCTGCAGGCGCAGAGTTGTAATACAAATACATATTAGCAACACCAGAGACCGGCGTAAAAATGGTAGAACCGTCAAAAGAATAGCCAGCAGTACCACTACCTACTTGTATATTCGCTATAGTAATTGTAGGCGCAGGGGTAGAATAATTTGAGTTACATAACTTAACAAAATAACTACTAGTCCCGGTGTTTAATACTACCAGATTATTAATATTGAATGATGCAGCACCATTAAGTGTTGCCAAAGGCAATATATAGGCATTGGTTGTGGCTTGACCAGTACAATTCCATATTATGTTACCAAAAGTATTACTAGCAGGAGTGCCAATTACAGGGGGTGTACCAGCTGTACCTGTGAAGTATAAATTTGAAAGTGTAGCCCACGTAGCAACGGGTACTGTACCGCCCGTAACCGCTTGATGAAATACTGAATAATTGTTAAAACTGATTGTGCCACTGCCACTGTAAACGCTTGCAACACTAGTGATGTTACTTGTCATCCATCCATTTACGGTTATTGTCCCATTATTAGTAACTGTGCCTGCACTTGCACTTAAAATAAAAACTGCGTTCGTTGCGCTTGCAGTGCTTAATGCATTAGAAGAAGTACCTGAAATGGTATAAGTAGTAGTTCCATTTACAGTAAGATTAGCTGTAGTAATAGTAGTATTAACAGGCTGTGTAAAGCTAGCCCCAACAGTAACTGTGGCCTTAGCAGTAATAGCAGCAGCAGCAGCAAGCGTTACATTGGTATTGGATATTGTTAGATTATTAAAAGTAAAAGTTCCAGTCAATGTTTGAGTACTGCTTCCATTCAATGTAGCATCTACATATCTAGTTGCAGTATTATATAAATTAAATGTTCCACTATTGGTAATGCTTCCTCCTACACTTAATAGATGGGTTACAGTACCCGATTGAGTACCACAATTAAATGCTCCTCCTGCATTGACAGTAACTCCACCCGTAACACTTAATGTTACAGCATTAGTGGAATTTGGATAAGTCAGTACTCCTGATGTTCCACTTCCTATGGTTACTGCATTTACAGAAGGATTGGTAGAATTTAATACAATTGTAAATGAAGATATGGCAGGGCCTGTAGCATCTGAAATGGTGCAAGTTGGGGCAGATGTATAACCCGAACCAGGATTTGTAATAACAATACCTACAACATTTTTTGCAGCTCCGCTACCACTAGTAATTACAGTACCAGTTGCTGTAACACCGCCTGCTGAAGGAGCACCAAAAACAACTGTAGGGCTGGTATAATTACTTGAAGTTGTAGGAAAAGCAAGTGTAGGGGTAACGCTATTGATACCACTTTTAGATAATGTAGTAGTAATCCCATCATTCACTGTTAACGTTCCTACAGTTCCTGTTGAACCCTGCAATTCCAATCCAGTAGACACACTTGCAGTGTATGTTACATTTACTTTTTCGGTTCCAGTTGTACCATAAATTGGTGCTACCTTTAAGTTTCCTGCTCCTTTTTGAATAGTACCAGTATTTGCAACTGTTATATTATTGGTAGAGTTATCTAACAATCCAGCAGTTAGGTTTAGATTTGTAACTGATAGATTTTGAGCCAGCGTAACATAGTTAGCAGCCTTGTTCATTGTAAGAGTATTCACAGTAGTGTTGGCAAAATAGTTATTGGGCAACACTGCTGTTCCAGTAAACTGAACGCCAGTTCCAGTGGCACTAGCATCTACGCCAAGACCATTATAAGTACTTGTACCATTAAAAGTATGTGAAAGTATGGTGCCTGAATTAACGAGTGTACACTTAGAATTTGAAGCAAAAGATAATCTTACAGTAGAAACACTGTTACCAACTGTTCCTGTAATACCAGAATTATAAGTCAGCGCATAAAAAGTTGGTGCAGCTGCATCAAAATAACTTGTTCCTGTAGAACTCGTAAAAGTTATTCTTGGATTTGCAGAGCCAGTAAACACATTTGTTGAACTCATTCCAACCAAACTACCAACGTTCACATTTGTTGAATTGGGCAAAAACAATTTAGTTCCAGTACTGCTAGAAAAGTCTAGTGAGGTGCTGACAGTTACTGGACCTCCCAGCATTACTGTATTGTTATTTACAAAATAGCAATTTGTTGTAGTAATTGTTGGGGCGAGGTTGTAAAAAGTTATTGAACTGGTAGTACCTGAATTACCAACTGTAGCTGCATTTGAAAGGGAAAAGGTTGTACTACTTGTAGTAGCCCCATTTACGGTAGCATACTGTGGTATTGTGCCAGCGCCAGATGTAATAGCCACCGGCAAATTGGCCGCCAAAGATGCAGCTGCACCTAACGTTACGGTTGAACTGCCCCCTACAATCCCACCAGTTGCGGTAGTTAACGTACTAACAACACTGCCTACAAACTGAACAGTAGACCCATTAAAAGTTATACTAGCAAGTGTTGCAGGTGTTACATCTACTACTACTACTACATTTAAACTAGTAAATT